>JAEEKV010000046.1 GCA_016282595.1 Lachnospiraceae bacterium | reverse complement strand
ATTTTTGGACCGGTAGCAAGAGAGCTCAGAGAGAAGCAGTTCATGAAGATCGTTTCCCTGGCTCCGGAAGTATTATAGGAGGTTCGAAAAATGGCGATTGCAAAGATTAAAAAAGGCGACACAGTCAGAGTTATTGCCGGCGATGCCATCAAGTGCAAAGGCAAAGAGGGCAAGGTTCTCTCTGTTGACCACAAGAACGGCAAGGTTGTAGTAGAGGGCGTGAACAAGGTTCAGAGACACACCAAGCCCAACGCAGCTAACGCTAACGGCGGTATCATTGAAAAAGAAGCACCCATTTCCCTTTCTAACGTGATGTATCTTCACAAGGGACAACCCACCAGAGTCGGTGTGAAGACTGAGGGCGATAAGAAAGTCCGCTATGCAAAGTCAACCGGCGATGTGATCGATTAAGCAGAAAGGAGGAAGGGACTTTGAGCAGATTAAGAGATACTTATGAAAACGAGATCGTGGATGCCATGATCAAAAAGTTTGGTTATAAGAACCGTATGGAAGTACCCAAGATCAACAAGATCGTGTTGAACATGGGTGTCGGCGAGGCAAAGGACAACGCTAAGATCTTAGAGAACGCAATGTCCGATATGGAGACCATCGCAGGCCAGAAGGCGGTTATCACCAAGGCTAAGAATTCCGTAGCAAACTTCAAGATCCGTGAAGGACAGTCTATCGGATGCCGTACCACCCTTCGTGGTGAGAAGATGTATGAGTTTTTAGATCGTCTTGTAAACCTTGCACTTCCCCGTGTAAGAGACTTCAGAGGCGTGAACCCCAACGCATTTGACGGCAGGGGCAACTACTCCCTTGGTATCAAGGAACAGATCATCTTCCCTGAGATTGAATACGATAAGGTGGACAAGGTCAGAGGTATGGATGTAGCTATCGTAACAACGGCTAAGACAGATGAGGAAGCAAGAGAGCTTTTGCGCCTTTTCAATATGCCGTTTGCAAAATAACAGGAGGTAAATTCATGGCTAAGACTTCAATGAAAGTAAAACAGCAGCGTAAGCCTAAGTTCTCTACGAGAGCATACACTCGCTGCAGCATTTGTGGACGCCCCCATTCAGTTCTTAGAAAGTACGGAATTTGCAGAATTTGCTTCCGCGAACTGGCGTACAAGGGACAGATCCCCGGCGTTAAGAAAGCAAGCTGGTAAAAAAAGAGGAGGAAAGTAAAATGACAATGAGTGATCCGATTGCAGATATGCTTACAAGAATCCGTAATGCAAACACTGCAAAGCATGATACAGTAGACGTTCCTTCATCCAAAATGAAACTGGCTATCGCTGATATCCTTGTGGATGAGGGCTATATTGCAAAATATGATCTTGTGGATGACGGAAGCTTCAAGACCATCCGCATCACGCTGAAATACGGCGCTGACAAGAATGACAAGATCATCACCGGTATCAAGAGAATTTCCAAACCCGGTCTTCGTGTGTATGCCGGTAAGGATGAGCTGCCTAAGGTACTCGGCGGTCTCGGTTGTGCGATCATTTCCACCAACCAGGGTGTGATCACCGACAAGAAGGCTCGTGAGCTTCAGGTAGGCGGCGAAGTATTAGCATTTGTTTGGTAATTATAGTTTGAGAATAATATAGGAGGTACGGGCATGTCACGAATAGGAAGAATGCCAATCGCAATTCCCGCAGGTGTAACTGTGGATCTTGCAGAAAATAACAAAGTGACGGTAAAAGGTCCTAAGGGAACCCTGGAAAGAGTACTGCCTTCCGAGATGGAGATCAAAATGGAAGACGGCACACTGACCATCGCAAGACCGAATGATTTGAAGAAAATGAAAGCTTTACATGGTTTGACCAGATCCCTTCTGAACAACATGGTTGTAGGTGTTACGGACGGCTATGAGAAGAAGCTTGAAGTAAACGGTGTCGGCTACCGTGCAGCAAAGCAGGGTAAGAAGCTGGTACTGAACCTGGGTTACTCCCATCCCGTAGAGATGGAAGATCCCGAAGGTGTTGAGACAACAGTTGAAGGTCAGAACGTCATCATTGTAAAGGGTATCGATAAAGAGAAGGTTGGACAGTTCGCAGCAGAGATCCGCGACAAGAGAAGACCTGAGCCTTACAAGGGTAAGGGTATCAAGTATGCTGACGAGACCATCCGCCGCAAGGTTGGTAAGACCGGTAAGAAATAATAGATAAGGAGAGTGTGAAAATGGTTAGTAAAGTATCTAGACAAGAAGTCCGTGTGAAAAAACACAAAAGGCTGCGTAACCGTTTTTCCGGTACTGCTGAAAGACCCCGTCTTGCAGTTTTCCGCAGCAACAACCACATGTATGCTCAAATTATCGATGATACAGTGGGAAATACGCTGGTATCGGCTTCTACCCTTGAGAAGGATGTAAAGGCTGAGCTTGAGAAGACCAACAACGTGGATGCAGCAGCTTACCTCGGTAAGGTGATCGCACAGAAGGCTCTTGATAAAGGAATCAAAAATGTAGTATTTGACAGAGGCGGATTTATTTATCAAGGAAAGATCGCAGCTTTGGCTGAGGCAGCCAGAGAAGCAGGTCTGGAATTTTAAGGAAGGGAGACAGAATACATGAAACGTACAATCATTGATACAAGCAATGAGGAACTTACTGAAAAAGTAGTTGCCATCAAGCGCGTAACCAAGGTTGTCAAGGGTGGACGTAACATGCGCTTCACAGCTTTGGTGGTTGTGGGAGACGGAAACGGACATGTAGGCGCCGGTCTCGGAAAGGCGACTGAAATCCCTGAAGCAATCCGCAAGGGCAAGGAAGACGCTATGAAGAGAATGGTGACCGTAGCACTTGATGAGGTTGGTTCCATCACCCATGACAATATCGGCAAATTCGGCAGTGCTTCCGTGCTTCTGAAAAAAGCTCCCAGTGGTACCGGTATCATCGCAGGTGGTCCTGCCCGTGTCGTATGCGAGCTTGCAGGCATCAAGAATATCCGTACCAAGTCCCTTGGTTCAAACAACAAGCAGAACGTTGTTTTGGCTGCAATCGAAGGACTGAGCAGACTGAAAACACCTGAAGAAGTTGCTGCTAAGCGCGGAAAACAGGTTAGTGAGATTTTAGCTTAGTTAGGAGGCAGAAAAAATGGCAGATAAGACAATTAAGGTGACTTTGGTCAAGTCTCCCATCGGTGCGATTCCGAAGCACAGAAAAACGGTGGAGGCGCTGGGACTTAAGAAAATGCACAAGACAGTAGAGCTTCCGGACAACGCATGCACTTGGGGCATGGTAAACCAGGTGAAGCATCTTGTGAAAGTAGAAGCGTAAAGCGGGAGGTTAAAAATGGAATTATCAAATTTAAGACCTGCAGACGGTTCCAAGCATAATGACAACTTCAGAAGAGGTCGTGGACACGGAAGTGGAAACGGCAAGACCGCAGGTAAGGGTCATAAGGGACAGAAGGCTCGTTCCGGAGCACCCAGAATCGGTTTTGAAGGTGGTCAGATGCCTTTGTACCGCAGACTGCCCAAGAGGGGATTCAAGAACAGGAATACAAAGGAAATCGTAGGCATCAACATTTCAATGCTTGAGCGTTTTGAGAATGGTGCAACCGTAGATGTGGAAGCATTGATCTCAGCTGGCGTGGTAAAAGACACCCGTGATGGTGTCAAGATTCTCGGAAACGGAGAACTTACCAAGAAGCTTGATGTAAAAGCAAATGCCTTTTCCGCAGCAGCAAAGGAAAAGATTGAGGCTCTTGGTGGAACAGTAGAGGTGATCTAATGTTACAGACTTTGAGAAATGCCTTAAAAGCAAAAGAAGTTAGAAACCGTCTTCTGTTTACCCTTGTGATGCTTGTGGTAATCAGATTCGGTTGTCAGCTCCCGGTACCGGGGGTTGACAGAACCTTCTTTAAGAGTTGGTTCGAGCAGCATTCAGGCGATGCCTTCAACTTCTTTGATGCTTTTACCGGCGGTTCCTTTTTGAACATGTCGGTATTCGCCCTGAACATTACCCCGTACATTACATCTTCCATTATCATGCAGCTTATGACCATTGCAATTCCGAAGCTGGAGGAGATGCAGAGAGACGGAGAAGACGGGCGTAAGAAGATCGCAGCCATCACCAGATATGTGACGGTGGGATTGGCTTTGATCGAATCCACGGCTATGGCTATCGGATTCGGACGCAGCGGCCTTCTGGCAGGTGATGCAGTTGCACTTGATTACATCTGTGTAATCGCAGCACTGACAGGCGGTGCAGCATTTATCATGTGGATCGGTGAGCAGATCACGGAGCACGGTGTTGGAAACGGTATTTCCATCGTTTTGACTATCAACATCATTTCCAGAATGCCTAACGATCTGAAAGTTCTTTACGATCAGTTCGTAAAGAATGCGGAAACGGTAACCATGTCCGTTATCGCAGCCATCGTGATCATTGCGATCATTCTGGCAACTGTAGTTTTGGTTATTCTGCTCAATGACGGTGTGAGAAAGATCCCCGTCCAGTATGCAAAGAAAATGCAGGGCAGAAAGGCCTTTGGCGGAAATTCAACCCATATTCCCCTGAAGATCAACACCGCAGGCGTTATTCCGATCATCTTTGCATCTTCCCTGATGCAGTTCCCGATCGTTATCAGCCAGCTGGTAGGATACGAGGGAGGTACCGGTGTGTGGGCACAGATCCTGCAGGGTCTGAACTCCAATAACTGGTTCAATCCTTCCCTTCCTCAGTACAACCTGGGACTTTTGGTATATATCCTTCTGGTGATCTTCTTCGCTTACTTCTATACCTCCATTACCTTTAATCCTTTGGAGGTATCCAACAACATGAAGAAGCAGGGTGGATTTATCCCCGGTATTCGTCCCGGTAAGCCGACGACGGATTATCTGAACAATATTTTGAATTATGTTATTTTTATCGGTGCTGTCGGTCTGGTACTGATTGCGATCATCCCGATCTTCTTTAACGGAATGTTCGGTGCAAACGTATCCTTCGGCGGAACCAGCCTGATCATTATCGTCAGCGTTATCCTGGAGACCATCAAGCAGATCGAGTCTCTGATGCTGGTGAGAAATTACAAGGGCTTTTTGAATGCATAAAAACAAAACAGAGTTGGGGTAATGCGCTAGCATTGTCCCCAACTTATTGTTGCCTGTAAGGGCAATTATCAAACATGTAAGTAATGGGGGATCCCCAGGAACAGGAGACAAACATGAAGATCATAATGTTAGGCGCTCCCGGAGCGGGTAAAGGAACACAGGCAAAAAAGATTGCGGAGAAATATGAGATCCCGCACGTTTCCACCGGCGATATTTTCCGTGCCAATATCAAAAACGGCACTGAGCTGGGAATGGAAGCAAAGAAGTATATGGATGCCGGAGCACTGGTACCGGATGAGCTTACGGTAAAGATCCTTTTGGACAGGGTTTCCCAGGCAGACTGTGAGAACGGTTATGTACTGGATGGATTCCCGCGGACCATTCCGCAGGCGGAGGTGCTGGATAAGGCACTTTCCGAAAGAGGCGAGAGCATTGACTATGCCATCGATGTAGATGTACCCGATGAGGCTATTGTGAAGAGAATGGGCGGAAGACGTGCCTGCGTAACCTGCGGCGCAACCTACCATATCGTAAACATTCCCCCGAAAAAGGAAGGCATCTGCGATCAGTGTGGCAGCGAGCTGATCCTTCGTCCGGATGATGAGCCCGCAACGGTGCAGAAGAGATTGGATGTTTACCATGAGCAGACCCAGCCCCTCATTGATTTCTATCAGAATAAGGGCGTGTTGCATTCGGTAGATGGAACCAGATCCATGGAGGAGATCTTCGCGGAGATCACCGCTCTTTTAGGATAAGGATCCGGTAAAAGACTAGTAAATCGTTTTGATATAAGAACAGTAAGAGAATAAAAATGGCAGTAACGGTAAAATCAGCAAGAGAGATCGATCTGATGCGGACAGCAGGCAAGTACCTGGCTGAGCTGCATGAGAAGATGGGTGAAGCAATCAGGCCCGGAATGAGCACCATGGATATTGACAGAATGGGAGAGAAGATCATCCGTAGCTACGGATGCACTCCGAACTTTCTGCATTATAACGGATTTCCGGCTTCAATCTGTGTTTCGGTGAATGAGGAAGTAGTACACGGCATTCCCAGTGAGCACAGGATCTTAAAAGAGGGAGACGTGGTTTCCCTGGACTGCGGACTGATCTATAAAGGATACCATTCCGATGCGGCAAGAACCCACATTGTAGGGGATGCGCCGGAGGAAGTAAAGCTTCTGGTAGAGAGAACCAAGCAGAGCTTTTTTGAAGGAATCAAGAAGGCAGTAGATGGCGGCCACCTGTATGACATCTCAAACCGCATTGATGAATACATCAGCCAGTTCGGTTACGGGATTGTCAGAGACCTGGTGGGACACGGCATCGGAACAAAGCTGCACGAGGATCCCCAGATTCCCAACTTTGCCCAGAAAAAGCGTGGCCTGAAGCTTTGCGCAGGCATGACATTGGCCATCGAGCCCATGATCAACCTCGGAAGAGGAGATGTGGATTGGCTGGATGATGACTGGACGGTGGTTTCGTCCGATGGGAGTATATCGGCTCATTATGAGAACACCATAGTGGTTAACAAAGAGGGTGAGCCGGAAATTTTGACATTGCTGGATTAACGGGAGGAGAAAAATGTCGAAAGCAGATGTAATTGAAATGGAAGGCGTTGTGATCGAAAAGTTACCGAACACTATGTTTCAGGTACAATGCGAGCATGGACATGTAGTGCTGGCACATATCAGCGGAAAATTGCGCCAGAATTATATCAGGATCCTTCCGGGAGATACCGTAAAGTTGGAGCTTTCCCCTTACGATCTTACCAAGGGCAGGATTGTTTGGAGAGCAAAATAAATTTTTGGTTGCATTAAGGGGTTTTGCGTGATATAATGCAAAATGGTCTTTTTTGAAAGGAGGTTTTAAGATGAAGGTTAGATCGTCAGTAAAACCGATTTGCGAAAAGTGCAAAGTCATCAAGAGAAAAGGGAAGATCAGAATTATCTGTGAGAATCCTAAACATAAACAGGTTCAGGGCTAATCAGCACTGAAAAGGAGCGTAGCTCCCGTGTTTACTGTTGATACCGCGAAAGCGGGCAAGACCGTTTCCTTTCTACTATATATAGAAGAGAAACGGTTGGGCATCTCTTGAGGGAAATACCAAATCCAACCCGGACTGCGTATTTTTCGCCCCAGTCAATGAGTAACTAGCAGGTGGTGTCAGAAGTGAGGCACCGAAAGAAAGCTGTCGGGAAAAAGTCGAGGCCTTTTGGCAGCTTTACAGAACGGAGGAAATTGAAATGGCTCGTATTGCAGGTGTAGATTTACCTAGAGACAAGCGCGTTGAGATCGGCCTTACCTATATCTATGGTATCGGTCGTCCGAGTGCAGAGCGTATCTGCAAGGATGCGAAGGTAAATCCGGATACCCGTTGTCGTGATCTTACCGATGACGAGGTAAAAAGAATCAGTGAAGTGATCGAAAATACCCAGATGGTAGAAGGTGATCTTCGTCGTGAGGTAGCGCTTAACATCAAGCGTCTTCAGGAGATCGGATGCTATCGTGGTATTCGTCACAGGAAAGGTCTCCCTGTTCGCGGACAGAAGACCAAGACCAATGCAAGAACCCGCAAAGGTCCTAAGAGAACTGTTGCAAACAAGAAGAAGTAAAACTTTGAAAAGGAGAAAGTAGGTTAGTTTTATGGCAAAGCAGAATACAAGAAAAGTTACAAAGAAGCGTGTCAAGAAAAACGTTGAACACGGACAGGCACATATCCAGGCATCTTTCAATAATACGATCGTTACCCTGACTGATAACGAGGGTAATGCTCTTTCCTGGGCAAGTGCAGGTGGTCTGGGCTTTAGAGGTTCAAAGAAATCTACTCCTTATGCTGCGCAGATGGCAGCAGAAACAGCTACGAAGGCTGCACTCATTCATGGTCTTAAGACCGTGGATGTCATGGTGAAAGGTCCCGGCTCAGGCCGTGAGGCAGCGATCCGTGCATTGCAGGCTACCGGCTTGGAGGTTACCAGCATCCGTGACGTGACACCCGTTCCCCACAATGGATGCCGCCCTCCGAAACGTCGTCGTGTATGATGCTTTTGGGCAAGCCCGTTTTGGTTTGTGTTGGACGAAAGCCGAAAGGCTGTAAACAACTGTAAGTTTGTACCGGGAATATCCCGGCACAGAGAAATTATTTAGGAGGATTTATACAATGGCAGTAAACAGAGTACCGGTATTAAAGAGATGCAGATCTCTTGGTTTAGAGCCTGCGGTATTGGGATATGACAAAACTTCCCGCCGTAAGCTTGAGAGAGCAAACAGAAAGGTTTCCGAGTATGGTCTTCAGCTTCGTGAGAAGCAGAAAGCAAAATTCATCTACGGCGTATTGGAGAAACCCTTCCGTAACTACTACGAGAAGGCCGATATGATGAAGGGCCAGACCGGTGAGAACCTGATGGTTATGTTGGAGTCAAGACTGGATAACGTAATTTTCCGTCTTGCATTTGCCCGCACCAGAAGAGAGGCTCGTCAGATCGTAGGTCACAAGCACGTTCTGGTTAACGGCAAGAGTATCAACATTCCTTCTTACAGAGTAAAAGCAGGGGATGTGATCGAGATCCGTGAGAAATCCAAGAGCCTTCAGAGATACAAAGATATCGCAGAGGTAACCGGAAGAAGACTGGTTCCCGAGTGGCTTGATCAGGATATGGAAAACTTCAAGGGTACTGTAAAGCAGCTTCCTACCAGGGAAATGATTGATGTTCCTGTTGATGAGATGCTTATCGTCGAGTTGTATTCTAAGTAAGAAATAAACTGATACGTTGACCGTTAGCACAGTTACCATCAGAAGGAGGTATTTGCAGTGTTTGATTTTGAAAGACCGAATATTGAAGTAGCCGAGATTTCTGAAGACAAAAAGTACGGACGTTTTGTAGTAGAGCCTCTTGAGAGAGGTTACGGAATTACCTTAGGTAACTCCCTTCGCAGGATTATGCTTTCCTCCCTTCCGGGTGCGGCAGTATCTTCCGTAAAGATCGAAAACGTTCTGCATGAGTTTTCTTCCATCCCCGGAGTAAAAGAGGATGTGACTGAGATCATCATGAACCTGAAGAGTCTGGCAATCAAGAATACGTCTTCTACCAATGAGCCCAAGGTTGCTTACATTGAGTTCGAGGGCGAGGGTGTAGTCAGAGCTTCTGATATTCAGTGTGATCCCGATATCGAGATCATCAATAAAGACCAGATAATCGCTACCTGTGGCGCTAAGGATGCAAAGCTCTTCATGGAGATCACCATTGTAAAGGGCAGAGGTTACACCAGCGCAGAGAAAAATAAGACAGAGGACTTCCCCATCGGCGTGATTGCGGTAGATTCCATCTTTACTCCGGTAGAGCGTGTAAACATGACCGTAGAGAACACCCGTGTAGGTCAGGTTACCGATTATGATAAGCTGACGTTGGATGTTTACACCAACGGAACTCTGGAGCCGGATGAGGCTGTCAGCCTTGCGGCTAAGGTGCTTTCTGAGCATCTGTCCCTTTTCATCGACCTTTCCGAGAATGCAAAGACCGCAGAGGTTATGATCGAGAAAGAAGATGACGAGAAGGAAAAAGTTCTTGAGATGAGCATCGATGAGCTTGAGCTTTCCGTTCGTTCCTACAACTGCTTGAAGCGTGCAGGAATTAACACCGTTCAGGAGCTTACCGATAAGACTCAGGATGATATGATGAAAGTCCGCAACCTGGGACGTAAGTCCCTTGAAGAGGTTCTGGCTAAGCTCAAAGAGCTGAATCTGGAGCTCAAGGCGGGCGAAGAATAAAAAGTTACTATTTGATCACAGGAAGGGTAAGACCGAAGAGCACCGACCTGCACTCAATGCTTTCTATATAAGACCGATGAGCAATAGGAGGCGCAACAGGAGGTAAATGAAATGGCAAAGTACAGAAAACTCGGAAGAACTTCTTCCCAGAGAAAAGCACTTCTTCGTAACCAGGTAACGAATCTTCTCTATCATGGAAAGATCGTAACCACCGAAGCTAGAGCAAAAGAACTTCGTAAGATCGCTGAAAAGCTGATCACCCTTGCAGTTAAGGAAAAAGACAACTTCGAGACCGTAACCGTTAAGGCTAAGGTTGCTCAGAAGGACAAAGACGGCAAGAGAGTAAAAGAAGTAAAGGACGGCAAGAAGGTTACCGTTTATGATGAAGTAGAGAAGGAGATCAAGAAAGATAAGCCTTCCCGTCTTCATGCAAGACGTCAGATGCTTCAGGTATTATATCCCATCAAGGAGGTTCCCACTGAGGGAGCAGGCCGCAAGAAAAACACCAAGGATGTGGATATGGTAGCAAAGCTCTTCGACGAGATCGCACCTAAGTACGCAGACCGCAAGGGCGGTTACACCCGTATCGTAAAGATCGGCCAGCGTAAGGGTGACGGCGCAATGGAAGTACTCATCGAGCTTGTATAACAAGACGCGCAAGAATACAAAAAAGAGACATCGAGAATGCTTGCATTCAGAGATGTCTTTTTTTTTGTATTCTTATGAGTCGCCTATGGCGACGGTTCTAGGTCGCAGCGAAGTATTCACTTCGCTGCGTACCTAGAACAGAGCGTCTTGTTATCCAAGCTCAAATTCGACTTTGCCTATATTTTGCACCCTTTTTCCCTCTTTTTGTCACACTTTCGTAGGATTCTGTAATCAAATCGTAAAATATCATACTTTTTCGGTATTAAATCTTTAATTTTTCGGGCGAAAATTTTAAGTGTTCATCCTATCATAGTAGAGTCAGTTATTTTCTGATGAAGTTCAGAAGGGAGTGACTCGGGGTTATACTTCTATCAGGAGATAGCAAAAACCAATTATTTACCAAAGAAAGGGGAAATTGTAGATGATGAAAAAGAAGTTAAAGCGACTCATTGTCGCCGGACT
>JAEEKV010000005.1 GCA_016282595.1 Lachnospiraceae bacterium | reverse complement strand
AGGATATCGGCGAAGGAAAGGTATTAGAAGAACTGCTATATGTGGATCCCAACTCCGGGGAGAAGATCTCCAGACAGGAGGATATCACCTTCTATAAAAAGCAGATGCGTATCGCGCTTCACGGCTGCGGCGTGATCAATCCCGAGAGCCTGGACGAAGCCATTGGTATGGGCGCTTTCCAGGGCCTGAAAAAAGCACTTTCCATGTCCCCGAAGGAGGTAGCCGACAATGTGCTTCTTTCCGGACTTCGCGGACGCGGAGGCGGCGGCTTCCCTGCAGGAAGAAAATGGATGTTTGCCTTAGCATCTGAAGGCGATGAGAAATACGTTGTATGTAACGGTGATGAGGGTGACCCGGGTGCATTCATGGATCGTTCCATTTTGGAAGGAAATCCCCTTGCAGTTATCGAAGGTATGATGATCGCAGGTTACGCCATCGGCGCGCATGAGGGGTATTTCTATGTACGTGCTGAGTATCCCATCGCAGTCAGCCGTTTGAAGATTGCCATTAAGAATGCTACGGAAGCAGGTCTTTTGGGTAAAAACATCCTCGGTACCGGTTTTGATTTTACCTGTCATATCAGGCTCGGTGCAGGCGCATTTGTCTGCGGTGAGGAGACCGCACTTTTGAATTCCATCGAAGGAAAACGCGGTATGCCAAGACCCCGTCCGCCTTTCCCTGCAGTCAAGGGACTTTGGGATTGTCCGACCATCGTAAACAACGTAGAGACTCTTGCCTGCGTGCCTTACATCTTAAGAGAAGGCCCCGCAGAGTTTGCGAAGGTGGGTACCGAAGGCTCCAAGGGAACCAAGGTGTTCGCACTTGGCGGTAAGGTTAACAACGTAGGTTTGGTAGAGGTTCCCATGGGAACAACCCTGCGTGAGCTGATCTATGATATCGGCGGCGGTATCCCCAATGATAAGAAGTTTAAGGCTATCCAAACCGGTGGTCCTTCCGGCGGATGCTTGACCGAGGAATATCTGGACGAGCCCATTGACTTTGACAATCTGGTACAAAAGGGATCCATGATGGGTTCCGGTGGTGCCATTGTTATGGACGAAGACAACTGTATGGTTGATGTGGCAAAATTCTACATGGAATTCATCTGTGATGAATCATGCGGAAAGTGCTCCCCCTGCCGCGTAGGTACCAAGAGAATCCTGGAGATCCTTACCCGGATCACGGAAGGAAAGGGCGAGCTGGAGGATCTGGACACACTCGAAGAGCTGTCCAAGTCGATCCGCAAGAATTCCCTTTGTGCACTGGGACAGACCGCGGCCAACCCGGTCAATTCCACCCTGGCACATTTCAGAGACGAATACATTTCCCATATCGTGGACAAGAAGTGTCCTGCCCACGTATGTAAGTCCCTGATGCAGTATCAGATCAACAAAGATATCTGTATCGGATGCGGACTTTGTGCAAGAAACTGTCCTGCAGGTTGCATTTCCAGAACGGATTACATTCCCGAGGGCCATAAGCTGGCATCCTTCGAGATCGATCAGGAAAAATGCGCGAAGTGCGGTCTTTGCATGAGTAACTGTAAATTCAAAGCAATATCCAAGGACTAAGGAGGAAATGGATTATGTCATTGATCACAATAAAAATTGAGGGCATTTCCTATCAGGTGGAAGAGGGACAGACCATCTTAGAGGCTGCCAAAAAATGCGGCTATGAGATCCCTTCCCTTTGCTCCTTTAACCATGGAGAATGCTCACAGGGCTCCTGTCGTGTTTGTCTGGTAGAGGTAAAAGGTGCCAGAGGACTGGTAGCGAGCTGTGTTTATCCCATAAATGACGGTATGGAGATCAGTATTTCATCCGCCGAAGCAGTAGCAGCCAGAAGAAGAAGTGTAGAGCTGCTCCTTTCCGATCACAACCAGTTCTGTCAGGCCTGTGATAAGAACGGAAAGTGCGAGCTTTTGCATGTAGCCAACGTAACAGATGCAAGATCCGGAGTATTCCAGGGCTCTCACAGTGAAGTGCATATCGATGAGGTAGCTCCGGGACTGGTAAGAGACTCTTCCAAATGTATCCTTTGCGGAAGATGTATCGAAAGATGCAAAAATGCACACGGACTGGGAATTCTCGGATTTGAAGGCAGAGGCTTTAACACCTTTGTTTCTCCGGCAGGCGATCGTTCCTTTAACGACAGTCCCTGTATCCAGTGCGGTCAGTGTGTCAACGTTTGTCCTACCGGCGCTCTGATGGAGCATTCCGAGATCGGTAAGGTAGATCATGCACTCAGATATGGCAACAAGATCGTCATTGCACAGGCAGCACCTGCAGTCAGGGCGGCCATAGGAGAGGAGTTCGGTTATAAGATCGGAACCCCCACCACAGGCAAGATGATCGCTGCCATGAGAAGACTGGGCTTCCACAGAGTCTATGATGTAAACTTCGGTGCAGACCTGACCATCATGGAGGAAGGAACCGAGCTTTTGACCAGATTAAAGGAAGGCGGAAAGCTTCCGATGATCACTTCCTGTTCACCGGGCTGGGTAAATTTTGCAGAGCTTCGTTATCCGGAGCTGCTGCCGCATCTTTCTTCCTGCAAATCGCCGCATCAGATGCAGGGTGCGATTTTGAAGACTTACTGGGTAGAACAAAACGGCGTAAAACCCGAAGATATCTTTGTCGTATCCGTAATGCCTTGTACAGCAAAGAAATACGAGCGTCAGCGTGAACAGCTGAAGGTGAACGGACTTTGTGATGTAGATGCCGTAATCACCACCAGAGAGCTGGCGCAGATGATCCGCAGAGCCGGTATTATATATAACAGACTTCCGGATGAGGATTGGGATCAGGATATCATGGGCCAGTACACCGGCGCAGCCGTTATTTTCGGCGTAACAGGCGGTGTTATGGAGGCAGCCCTTCGTACCGTATATTACAAGCTGACCGGAAAAGAGGCTGAACCCATCGAATTTACAGACGTTCGTGGTCATGACGGCGGAATCCGCGAGGCATCGATTGATATTAACGGCACAACCGTCAATGTGGCAATCGCATCCGGAATGAAGGCAGCATCGAAGCTCCTTGAGGAGATCAAGGCCGGAAATTCCAAATATCAGTTCATTGAGATCATGGGATGTCCGGGCGGCTGTATCGCAGGTGGCGGCCAGCCTTACGTACGTGAATTCTTCCTGCCGAACGAGGATGATGACATCCTTGACACCTATAAGGAAAAACGTGCAAAGGCACTGTATTCCGAGGATGAGAGACAGGTGCTTCGCCAGTCCCATAACAATCCGCAGATCAAGGAGCTGTATGAGAAGTTCCTGGGCGAGCCCAACAGCCATAAGGCGCATGAGCTTTTGCACACAACCTATGCAAAGAGGGAGTTCTTTACCTAAGCGAACAACACGGGGACAAACACACGGGGACGGTTCTTTATTATTCATCTAGGGGGTAAATATGGCAAATACACTTTTAGATCAAGGAACTAAAAAACTGGGTTTTGGCCTGATGCGGCTTCCGCGCCTGGAAGGGGACGGAGATGTTATCGACGT
>JAEEKV010000045.1 GCA_016282595.1 Lachnospiraceae bacterium | reverse complement strand
TTTAAACTGATCAAGATCGGTGTTCCGACCCTGGCCCTTTTGGTGGTCCTGGGCGTGGTCTTCCATTTTGTCGTAGGTTTCAGACTCTCAGCCGAGGAGGATGAGAAGAAAAAGGAAGAGCTGGCTAAGCAGGAGGCCTATGAAAAGGAGATGGAGGAGCTTCGCTCCCATCCCGACGGCGCCGGTTTTGATGTGACCATGGCCGAAGATATGAGCGCAGACGATAAGGCGCCCCAGCTTCGGGAGGGTCAGGAGGAATCTCCCCTTCTGAAGGATGCCCAGGCTGAGGAGGATCCGGGTGCTCTGCTGGGTGGCAGCGGTCAGGATCAGAGCCTGAATTCCCCGTTCATGGAGGGATTTGACAGCAGCGTGGCGGCACTGGCGGCCCATTCCAGCGACCAGACTACCGGTTTTTCGGGAAAAGTGCGGTCCAAGTACGGTGTTTTGATGGATGCCCAGACCGGAGATATCCTGGCGATGAGAAACGCCACGGAGCGGATATCCCCTGCATCCATGACGAAGGTGCTCACCATCCTGGTGGCAGCGGAGAATCTCCCCGATCCCGATCTGGACCGGAAGGTGGTGATCACCATCCAGGATACGGATTATTCCTACAGCAATGACTGTAGTGCGGTGGGCTTTTCTGTGGATGAGATCGTAACGGTACGGGATCTCTTTTACGGGACCATCCTTCCTTCGGGGGGTGATGCGGCCCATGCTCTGGCAGTGTATATAGCTGGTTCCATGGAGGAGTTTGCGGATCTGATGAATGAAAAGCTGGCGCAGATGGGACTGGCAGGCAGCGCTCACTTTACCAACAGCGTCGGACTCTATGATGAGGATCATTATTGTACGATCTACGACATGGCCCTGATCATGGATGCGGCCATGCGCAATGACTTTTGCAAAGAGGTGCTTTCAGCCCATACCTATACCACTTCCAAGACCATGCAGCATCCCGAGGGGATCACCATCTCCAACTGGTTCTTGCGCCGCATCGAGGATAAGGACAGCGGCGGTCTTGTGGTAGGTGCCAAGACAGGATATGTGGTGCAGTCCCGCAACTGTGCGGTCAGCTATGCCACCAATGCCACAGGCCATCCCTTCATCCTTGCAACGGCAACGGCACCCGGCGGATGGAAGTGCATTCACGACCATGTGAGGATCTACAAAGCCTTCTTTGACGGCGGCGGATTCTCCCCTGATGAGATCGCCGATGCGCCGGAAGATGACGAAGAAAAAGAAGCCGATGAAGGAGAAGATTAAAAGTCGGGTATCTTTTTAAAGGTTGTCTATGGATTTTTTGATGGAATCAGGTATAATGGTGAACATGGACCCATTTGTTCGTAACTGAAAATAATAATTTATGAGAGGGAGGATTCGACTATGAACAAAATGAAACGAAGTCTGGTATTGTTCGCAATGGCTCTGTCGATGGTATTCCTGGCAGGAACCCAGGATGTCAAGGCTGCTGCCTTAAAGATCACGAACTTTAAGCAGACTCAGGCAAGCACCAGTGCCGTAGCCTTTCAGGCTGAGGCAGGTACAAACGCAAATTATTACGGTGCCGTCCTTTACAAGGATGCACAGTGCACACAGAGAGTAAAGACAGCATATGCTGCAAGCTCTCCGGAGTTTACGATTACCGGTCTTGATGTGGGAACCAACTACTGGGTAAAGATTGGTTACGGTACAAGCTCTAGTAATTGCACAGGCAACGCATCTACGGATGCTTTTGAGGTTATCACGGCTCCCGATGCAGTGACCACGATCCAGTTTGTGGATGCTTCCGAGAAGACCGTCACCCTGACCTGGAATGTGGCAAAGGGTGCAGATCTTTATTTGATCGAGACCAAGGACGGAGAGTTTTACTCCAAGACCAACAGATTTGACCTGACCTTAAAGATCGGCAGCCAGGCGATAGTAGCTCCCGTTAAGTGTCTTTCCGACGGTACACCCAAGGCCCTCGGCAAATATACTTCCATAAGCGGTCTTTCCACCCTGTCATCTTCTATTGCCAATGACAGTTTTGGACTGACTGGAATGAATTCTTCTACTGTGACCATGGCGATTGGCAGCAATGCTGCACCGGTATACGGACAGTATTGGGAAGTAGAAGGCAAACCTATTAAGGGCAAAGGTAAGAAGATCTCCGCTAAGGATAAGGCTCTTTATGCAAGTGTAAGCGCCAAGGTGACCAAAAATACCATGTATCAGTTCAGAGTACGTACTTATGTGGTTCTTTCCAACGGCCAGAAGAAGTACAGCAAGTGGAGTGGTTACAAATACTTTTTGAAACCTTCGGGTGGCGGATTCACTTCCGGTCAATATGGTAAGATCACCGCTAAGTGGAAAAAACTTAAGGGTGTCAGCAGAGTAGTAGTTAAGATGGCCACCTCCAAGGACGGCAAATACAAGAAGGTTGCCACCGTTAAGCCCGGTGCCAAGAAGGCCGTGATCACCAAGTTCGGCAAGAAGGCTCTGCAGAGCTACAAGAATTATTACGTTAGAATTGAGTATCAGACCAAGGTGAAGGGAAAATATAAGACCAGCGAAATTGTGACCAAACCGGAATATGATAAACCAGTTTGGTGCAGATGATACGGATAGGAGATTAGAGTAAGACAATGGCAGATAAGAAACTGGTAGAAGCGATCACTGCGATGGATGTGGATTTTGCGCAGTGGTACACGGATGTGGTTAAAAAGGCAGAGCTTGTGGATTATACTTCCGTAAAGGGATGCATGGTCATTAAGCCTGCAGGTTATGCGATCTGGGAGCTGCTTCAGAAGCAGCTGGATGAGCGGTTCAAGGAAACGGGTGTGGAGAACGTATATCTTCCTTTGTTCATTCCCGAGAGCCTTCTGGAAAAAGAGAAGGATCACGTTGAGGGCTTTGCCCCCGAGGTGGCCTGGGTAACCCACGGAGGTCTTGCTCCGCTGCAGGAACGTCTTTGCGTACGACCCACATCCGAAACGCTGTTCTGCGATTTTTATAAGAATGAGGTGCAGTCCTACCGGGATCTGCCGAAAGTGTATAACCAGTGGTGTAACGTAGTCCGCTGGGAGAAGGAAACCAGACCTTTCCTTCGCAGCCGAGAATTCCTGTGGCAGGAAGGCCATACGGCACATGCCACGGAGGAAGATGCGGAGAAGAGAACGATCCAGATGCTGGATCTGTATGCTGACTTCTGTGAGCAGGTGCTTGCGATCCCCGTTATCAAAGGGCGTAAGACGGATAAAGAGAAGTTTGCAGGTGCTAACTGGACCTATACGATCTAAGCATTGATGCATGACGGTAAGGCATTGCAGTCGGGAACCAGCCACAATTTCGGTGACGGTTTTGCGAAGGCATTTGAGATCCAGTATACCGACAAAGAGAACAAGCTGCAGTATGTACATCAGACTTCCTGGGGTGTGACGACCAGACTGATCGGAGCCATCATCATGGTACACGGCGATGACAGCGGTCTGAAGCTTCCGCCCAGGATCGCGCCTACTCAGATCAGGATCATCCCAATCCGCCAGCAGGCAGAGGGTGTGCTGGATGCAGCCCGTGATCTGGCAGCAAAGCTGCAGGCAGTGAATGTGGATTATGCTGCCGGCGCTGCTCAGGATGCAAACAGGACTCACAGTCTTGATCTTCAGCCCATCCGCGTTAAGGTGGATGATTCCGATAAGACACCGGGTTGGAAATTCTCCGAGTGTGAGATGAGAGGTATCCCTCTGCGTATCGAGATCGGACCGAAGGATCTGGAGGCAGGTAAATGCGTCTTCGTAAGAAGAGATACCGCCGAGAAGATCGAGTGCTCCCTTGAGGATGCACCTGCCAAGGCAGCAGAGCTTCTTGTTACGATCCAGAGCGAAATGCTGGAGAGAGCAAGGACCCATCGCGATGCTCATACCTATGAGGCAAAGGATTACGATGAGTTCGTTAAGACCTTTAATGAAAAGTCCGGTTTTGTCAAAGCCATGTGGTGCGGCGATCAGGCCTGCGAGGAGAAGATCAAAGAAGAACTCTCGGTTACCAGCCGTTGTATGCCCTTCAATCAGGAAACCCTGGCCGATACCTGTGTCTGCTGCGGAAAGCCCGCTCAGAAGATGGTATACTGGGGACGTGCATACTAAGAGTAAGTGAATACGATACCGTAGAGAGTACGGAAATAAACAAGAATTCAAAGAGGAAGCTGCGGCAGATGCCGCAGCTTTTCCCTTTTGTAAGGATTTGTAATTTTTTAACATAAACAGGGGAATCGGTGGTACAATAGCTTTGTGTGGGATGATATACGATTTTCTATTTTTCGTACTAGATCAGGAGGGAATCCATATGAAAGTGAAAACGAAGCAACTGCTGGCATTTTTGATGAGTCTGACACTTCTTGTGTCCGGCCTGACTCTGCCTGCCGGCGCAGCAGACACGAAGGATGAGTCCGCCAAGGCGGTCAAGAAGGCCGACGTGCAGAGCGAGAAGACTGTTGAGAAGGATGAGGAGGCTCTGGGAGCGGAGAGAAAATCTGACCATGTCAAAAACTGGAATAGGATAATAGATTTCGCCAAAGAGATTTGTTTTTCTGAAACAGTAGACATAGAGATCAAGGAAGATACGAAAGATGCAGACGATGAAGATAAAGTATGGTTGAAATTTAAACCATTATCTGACGGAACCTATACAGTATTGTCTTCAAAGACTGATGGGCAGTCTGGTGATCCGTATGGATATTTATATGATGAAGAAGGGAATTTGATCAAATCCGATGATGATAGTGCGCCCTCAGATAATAATTGTTTCTTGATCAGCAGCACATTGGAGGCAGGAAAAACGTACTATATTGCAGCGTCAAGGTTTTCAACTTCTGAGGATGCGTCATATAGCGTCAAGGTATTTAGCGAGCTTCTTGATTTTTCATACGAAAGAACAATTAATTGTGAAAAGGGAGATAGTGTAACGGCAGCTATAGAAGCAGATAATACCGCGTATTCCTACCAATGGCAGGTGGAAAAGCTGAATGGATATAACTATGATTATGAGGATATTGAAGGTGCAACAACGAAACAGTATCAAATGGATGCCTTGGTAGATACGAATCTTCGCTGTCTTGTTAAGAACGGTTCTTTCACTGAAGTAGCCTATATCAGCGTAATCGTGAATGTTTTTGATCTGCAGGTTTCCGGTGAGGGAAGGTATGAATATGGACAGACCGTTGAGTTGACGGCTTCAGGTACTACATCAGATTCGGACACACCGGTTGCGATCAGATGGCAGAAAAATGGGATAACCATCAGTGAGAACACG
>JAEEKV010000044.1 GCA_016282595.1 Lachnospiraceae bacterium | reverse complement strand
TTCATTTTTATCATAAACCTCTAATGTGGCATCCGTATTAAGATGTTGGGAGAATAATTCTCCAAAGATTGGATTCTCATCATCGCCTCCGACTCGTCCTTGATAAGTAAATCTCGGATTCACTTCGTTGTAATTATCATCTGTCGGGAAGCCATAGTAGGTCACTTTCAGATCTTTAAGAGCGATAGGGCCTTCTTCACCGTCAACAACGTCGGAGATCTTAATTGCTCTTCCCCAAAGATTGCATCCGAAATCATTGCGATAGCCACGATTCGAATCCAAAACAAACTGATCCTGATTCTCATCATAGTCAGCATCTCGAACGCCGAGTCCCGTATATTTATAAACGCGAAAATGAATAGCGGCATCCGCATTCTCGAAGTCACCATATCTACCGGATTCCAGCGCACCCTTGGAAATGATATAATACCCGGGCTGAGATACCTGAATGCTGAATAAGCCATCATCCCCAACCTTGGTGATGGTTGCATCCGTAGCTATGCGAGAGTCCTTTGCCCATCGTGCATCATCACTGGGATTAGACTGGCCTGTATGATCCAACTGCTCTCCCAAATAAGAGATTACCAGATCCTTGGCATCGGTAATCTTAACCGGATTCCCTTTTGGAGTCACCTCTCCCTCACTCTTTGTATAATCGATATATACAAAATAGAAAAGTTTGTCGTCATCGTCTACACCGTCAACTTCCCGAAAATCCACATCTCTGTAGTCTCCCAGGCGATTTCTGACATATTCTGCATCTGTTACAGGCGCATCCGAAAAAAGGATATCCTCCTTGTCTTTTGAATCTCTCACATACCAGGACCGGGTATTCCCTTCATCACGAAACCAGGAATCCCCCATCCAAAGACCATACTGCTTAGCATTCGGATTCTGGTCCGGATCATCAGTAAAGGCTGCTTTGGTCTCGCCGGCAGAAAAAACAGATCCTGTCAGCGCCATGGCAAATGATAAGATCATTGCCAAGAAACGTTTCCCCGCTACTTTTCCTTTCATAGCTTTCTTCCTCCTTTTTATCAAAAGACCTCTTATCCTGCATCTTTGGAATCGTTTATACAATTCCGTACAGGTATCTTGATTTTACCATACAATTCCCGAATATCCTACTGTTTTTTTCAGGTTTTAACCTATGAGGAGAACACAGAGGGACGGTTCTTCTGTGTTAGCTAATCATCGGAACACTGTGGGGACCGGTACGGCGTGTTCGGGGACGGTTTCTCAAAAAAGAAGAACACAGAGGGGACAGGTACTGTGTGTTCGCATACGAACACACAGTATCCGTCCCCCTGTGTTCTCGTCCCCCTATGTTTTTGAACCCCTGAACTTCGTCCCCGGGGTTCATTAGTCATCAAAGAGCGATTTTGGGCCCAGGCGGGCAAGAAGGGCCTCCGTTGCTTCCGTATCCATGCCGTGGGTAATGGCATAGATCAGGGCCATATCAAAGCGGTCCTTTGGAAACAGGGCCTCCTTGTGTCCCAGATTCAGGATACGCTGGGTCTCCTCGAGATCCATCCCGAAGTACAGCGCGATCCGAAGGATCATGGGCCTGGTGGGCACTCTTCTGCCGTTCAGGATCTGATAGCCGTAGGAACGCTCCACATTGATCACGTCCAAAAGCTTTGCCTTGGTCATTTTCCGTTCCTTCAGAAACCGAGTCATATACTCGTGGAAAGGAACATCCATCACATCATCGGAATACAGGATATCCTCGGTTTGGCTGTCCGTGATCATTGCGATGATCTCACAAGCTGTTTTTGTATTGTTCATTACAATCCCCTCTCAAAAATGCAATCCACTGAGTTTTTACAAATTCTATCATATTTCCCCTTATAGTGCGATTGCAATTTTGCACACTCTTCTACGATTTACTGTGCCTTCAAAAATGCCACATAACCGCGGTAGGTCTCATATACATCTGCCTTGGAGGTTGCTTCCCAGGGTGCATGCATATTCAAAACCGCTACGCCGCAGTCGATGACGTTCATGCCATACAGCGACAGAATATATGCGATGGTTCCGCCGCCGCCCAGATCTACCTTTCCGAGCTCAGCTGTCTGGTATCCCACCTTTGCATCATCCATGATCTTGCGGATCATAGCCATATACTCTGCATTGGCGTCATTGGAGCCGGATTTGCCTCTTGCTCCGGTGAACTTGTTAAATACCATGCCGTGTCCCAGAAAGGCTGCGTTTTTCTTCTCAAATGCAGATGCATAGGTAGGATCAAAGCCTGCGCTTACATCGGAAGACAGCATTCTGGAGTTTGCAAGACATCTTCTCATTTTCAGCTCCTGATAGCCGCCGCAAAGCTCCATGAGCTCAGCCGTAGCGTTCTCAAAGAATCTGGACTGCATACCCGTTGCACCAACGGAGCCGATCTCCTCTTTATCTACCAGGATACAGCAGCTGGTACGAACCGGATTCTTTACTGCAAGCTGAGCCTCCAGGGAAGAATAAGCACATACACGGTCATCCTGTCCATAAGCAAGGATCATGCTGCGATCAAAGCCTGCTTCTCTTGCATGGCCTGCAGGAACCACTTCCAGCTCTGCGGAAAGGAAATCCTCTTCCTCCATATCATACTGCTCTTTTAAGATCTGCAGGATCTGCTTGGTAAAAGGATCCTTCTTCTCTTCGTCATCATCCTTCTCAGCTGCCTTTTCTGCTTTCTTCTGAGCTGCAGTCAGCTTCAGTGGCTTGTTGCCGATGATGATATCCAGGGCTTCGCCTTCAATGACCTTGCTGGCCTTTTTATCCATCTGCTCTGCGGAAAGGTGGATCAAAAGGTCGGATACGAAAAATACGGGATCCCCGTCTTCCTCACCAATGTTCACGATAGCTGTGGAGCCGTCTTTTTTTACAACCACGCCGTGAAGTGCCAGAGGAAGGGTTACCCACTGATACTTCTTGATACCGCCATAGTAATGGGTATCCAGATACACAAACTCATTGTCCTGGTACAGGGGATTTTGCTTTACATCCATTCTGGGAGAATCGATGTGCGCACCCAGGATGTTCATACCCTTTTCCAGGTCCTCTTTACCCACACAGAACATGATCACAGCCTTTTGCATATTGACGGTATAAACCTTGGCGCCTGCTTTCAGCTTCTTGCCATCAGCAATGGCACGGGACATCTCCACATAGCCCTCTGCTTCAATGCGTTCTACGATCTGATCCACGCATTCTCTCTCGGTTTTACCGTGATCCAGGAAATTGCGGTAAGCATCCGCAAACTTTTCCAGCTCCTTGAGCTGTGCTGCACTGTAGGTATTCCATACGTTTTTTGTTTTCATTGCTACCTCCTGTTGTAAATGGTTCTATCATACAATCGCCCCAACTATGCTCCCTGTTTCGGGCGGTTCTGATCATGATAAAGCGTTGATACACTTCTTCGGGCACTTCTCGGCGCATACACCGCAGCCCTCACATTTCTCCTGGTCGATCTTTGCCAAAAAGTCGGTAACTTCCACCGCTTCCTTGGGACAGTTCTTGGCACAAAGACTGCAGCCGATGCAGCCAGCCTGGCATGCCTTCATCACCACAGGTCCCTTTTCATGGGAGTTGCAGGCTACAGCGTACTTAGCATCGTAAGGGATCAGCTCAATAAGCTTCTTGGGACAAACCTCGATACATTTGCCGCAGGCCTTACAAGCCTCCTTATCCACTACTGCAACGCCGTTTACCACATGGATGGCGTCAAAGGGACATACGCTTACGCAGCTACCATACCCCATACAACCTGCATTACAGCTCTTGGGGCCACCACCGGGTGCAAAGGAAGCCATCCGGCAATCCTTGCTGCCCACATAGGCATAGTCCGTATTGGCTTTCTCACAGTTGCCGCCGCACTTTACAAAGGCTACCATTCTCTCGGATGCGCCTGCATCCACACCCATGATCCCTGCAACCACTTCTGCCACAGGCTGGCCGCCTACGGGACATCCGTTTACGGGTGCTTCCCCTTTGGCGATGGCAGCCGCCAATCCGGAACAGCCTGGAAAACCGCAGCCTCCGCAGTTATTGCCGGGAAGCGCTTCCAGTACCGCCTGCTCTTTTTCATCTACCTCTACATGAAATTTGATGCCTGCCACACCTAAAAACAGGCCGATCAATAGTCCTACCGCCGCCACAACACCTGTGGCGATCAGGATCGCTGTGATATTCATATGATTCTCCGTTTCAATTTGTTAGCTTATGCTTACTTTTTAGAACAGTCCCGAAAATCCGCAAAATGCGATAGCCATCAGTCCTGCCGTGATCATGACGATGGGCATCCCCTGGAAAGGCTTGGGAATATCGTTGTATTCCATCTTTTCCCGAAGACCTGCCAGAATGATGATGGCAATGGCAAAGCCTACTGCCGTTGCAAAGCCGTTGATAACGCTTTCCAGAAGGCCATAGGATTTCTGTACATTGGTCAGTGCCACGCCCAATACCGCACAGTTGGTGGTAATGAGGGGCAGATACACGCCGAGTGCCTCATAAAGCGAGACTGCAAACTTCTTTAAGAACATCTCCACAAACTGTACCAGTGCTGCGATCACAAGGATGAACACGATGGTACGAAGATAGGTCAGATCCAGGGGCGTTAAAATAAACCGATAGATGGCTGCCGCCACAAAGGAGGCAATGGTGATGACGAAGATTACCGCCATTCCCATACCGCTAGCGGTTTTTACCTTTTTGGAAACCCCAAGGAAAGGGCAAAGTCCCAAAAACTGGGAAAGGACTACGTTATTCACCAGGGCTGAGCCGATGGCGATCAAAATTAAATTATTCATCCTTTGCACCTCCCTTTTCTTCTCGTTTCAGGGCCGCTTCCTCTACGCTGCCCGTTGCTTTCGGATCATAAAACTGTCTGCTGACACATCCGGTGAGATCGCATTTGTCACAGCCGCCTGCGCAGCCGGAACCGATCTTGGATACGTCCTTACCCTTTGCTGCAGCCTTTAATTTGATCTGGTTCTGTACAGCCGTCAGCACCGCCAGCACGAAGAAGGCGCCGGGAGCCATAACAAAGATGGATACAGGCACAAAGCTTTCCGGCATCACGGTGTAGCCGAAGATCTTGCCGCTTCCCAAAACCTCACGGAAGAGACCAATGAGGGTCAGGGCCACGGTAAATCCAAGTCCCATGCCCACGCCGTCAAAGAAGGAAGGGATCACGGGATTTTTGGAAGCATAGCTTTCCGCTCTTCCCAGGATGATACAGTTTACCACGATCAGCGGAATGTAGATGCCCAAAGCATCGTACAGGGAAGGCAGATATCCTTCCAGCAGCAGCTCCATCACCGTTACAAAGGATGCGATGATGACGATAAAGGCGGGGATACGCACTTTATCCGGAATCACCTTTCTAAGTAGTGATATAAAGGCGTTGGACAATGCCAGCACCACCATGGTGGTAAGTCCCATTCCCAGACCGTTCTTGGCGGAGGTGGTAACCGCCAGGGTCGGGCACATTCCCAGGGTCAGTACGAAGGTGGGGTTTTCTTTGATAAGGCCGTTATACAGCCGTTCCAGACTCTTAGCCATTGCTGCCCACCCCCTTTCCGTTTAGTAGCAGATCGTTAAATACACATCGTCCGGCGTTGATGCCGTTGACAAAAGCCGTTGTTGTAATGGTGGCACCGGAAATGGCATCCACCTCGTTGCCGGAAGCATTACCGCTCTTGGTAAAGGTTACTTCCTTCGTCAGATCCTTTCCCGGCATCTGAGGCACCAGCACCTCTTCTGCTCTCATACCAAGGCCTGCGGTCTCGGCAATGGAAAGGATGGATACACCGTTGAGAGTGCCGTCATTTTTGATTCCCATGGCAAAAGTGATATTTCCGCCGTAGCCTTCATGATCGGTAACGGTGATCACATAACCGATGTTCTGTCCTGAGGCATCATGAGCCGATGCGATCTCATCAATATCCGCATCAAAGCCGTTTGACTGCACGAAGGAGGAAACATCCGCAGGGGCCAGATCCGGTTTGTCCGAGATGACTTCGAAATCCACTGCATCGGGGAATACCGTCTGGTAGGCTGCATTTTTCTTGGCTACGTTCTGTGCGGCGATGGGCTCTTTTGTCAGATCATAGACAAAGCCCAGCATGAGGCCGCTTACCAGCGTGATCAAAAACAGGATCACGGCATCCTTCATCATAGCTTTCATGCTCTCTCGCCTCCTCTCCCGAAAGGTTTGGGCCAGGAGATCTTTTCGATCAGCGGCACACAGAGGTTACTGAGGATGATGGCGTAGGAAACACCCTCCGCACTGGATCCGAAAACACGGAAAATTCCGGTGAGGATTCCCAGGAGCACACCGTAAATGTATTGTCCTCGTTTGGTGATGGGCCTTGTGACATAGTCCGTTGCCATGAAAAATGCACCCAGCATCAAACCACCGCCTGCAAGGTTGCCTGCGATATAGTCATAGTCCAGACCTCTTCCGGAAAACAGGATCAAGAAGAGGATCAGCGTCACGATATAGGTGCCGGGGATCCGAAGATCAATAACGCCCAGCAGCAGCAAAAAGCACGCGCCCCCTACAATGGCGATCATGCTGACCTCACCGATGGTTCCGGATGTTTTACCCATAACCATGTTGTAAATGTTGACTCTCTCTCCGGCCTTGAGCATTGCAAGAGGCGTTGCTCCTGTGTAGGTATCAGTGGTAAAGTCCGTCATGATCCTGGTAAAGGACAGCACCAGAAAGCATCTTGCACCAAGTGCCGGGTTCATGAAGTTCTGTCCCAGTCCGCCGAAAAGCTGTTTTACCACGATGATGGCAAAAGCGCCGCCGAGGACGCCGATCCACCAGGGTGCTCTGGGCGGGAGGTTCAGTCCCAGCAAAAGACCGGTCAGTGCTGCGGAGCAGTCACCGATGGTGGTCTTCTTTTTCATGAGTTTGGTAAAGAGGAATTCGGAGATGACGCAGGTTGCCGTGGTAGTCAGTACCAGCAAAAGTGCGTGCATGCCGAAATTCAGGATGCCGACAACGGTGGTCGGCAGCAGGGCGATGATGACGGCCAGCATGATGGTGGTCGTGGTGGCCCTGGCCCTGATGTGCGGGTTTGAAGAAACCCTGTACTTGTCGTTCATACGTAGATCCTTTCGTAGTTGCAAAAAATATTTACTCCGCCTTCCGGTTCAGTGATCATTCCCGGCGGCTCCAATGCGCCTGGCGGCCGTAAGTCGCACCAGAAATAATTGCCTTCGGCTCGCGGCTCATAGATATCATTTACTCCGCTCCCGTCTCGCAATCATTTCCGGTTGCTCCGATACGCCTACGGCCGTTAGTCGCACCGGAAATAATTGTCTTCGACTCGCTCATAGAAATAATTTACTTCCTTCTTGCTGCAAGCGCCAGCTTCCGCATCGTCTTGATCTCCTGGGTGAGCTGGCGACGTGCGGGACAAACGTAGGAGCAGCAGCCGCATTCGCAGCACTCGAGTCCGTCGAGTTTGATGAAGGTTTCCATATCGCCTCTCTCGGCAAGGTCTGCCATTCTCGCTGGTACGATGCGTCCCGGGCAAACCTCTACGCAGCGGCCGCAGTTGATACAGGCGCTCGGTTCAAACTGTGCGACTTCATCTTTGGTCATGCACAAAAGCGCGGATGCGGTCTTGGTAGTCGGAACGTCGAGTCCGAACAGTGCAAATCCCATCATCGGGCCGCCGGAAACGATCTTGGCCGGCTCCGTGGTAAACCCTCCTGCCTCTTCGATCAACTCATGGTAGTTGGTTCCGATCCTTACGCGGAAGTTGCGGGGATCCTTGATGGCATCTCCGGTTACGGTCACGATACGGTACATGAGGGGTTTGTTTTCCATAACTGCGCTGTAAATGGCGCAGACGGTATCCACGTTGTTGACTACGCAGCCTGCATCTGCCGGGAGCATAGAGGAATTAATGGCCCTGCCTGTGGAAGCGTAAATGAGCTGACGCTCTGCACCTTGAGGGTACTTGGTCTTCAGAGCCTTTACGGTAATCCGCTCTTCGTCCTTTGTCAGTTCCTTCAGCTTTGCGATACAATCAGGCTTATTATCTTCTACTGCTAAGATGCCCTGTGCATTGTCAAAAAGTGCCAGGGAGCATTTAAGCCCATCTATGAGCTTTTGGGGCTCCTCGATCATCCTTCTGTAATCGGATGTCAAATAAGGCTCGCACTCGGCGCAGTTGGCGATGACGTAATCGATCTTATCCGGCTCCTTAGGTGAAAGCTTTACATGGGTAGGAAATCCTGCGCCACCCATACCGACAACGCCTGCCTTCTGGATCTTGGCGATGATCTCCTCTTTGGTAAGCTCCTCCAAGGGTACCGGCTCTTCATATTCCACTTCTTCATATTGACCGTCGTTTTCAATGACGATGGACATTACCATATCGCCTGTCACAACTCTTCTGGGCTCTATGGCCTTCACCGTTCCGGAAACGGTTGAATAGATGGGCGCCGAAACGAACCCACCCGCTTCTGCGATCATCTGTCCCGTCAGAACGGGATCGCCCTTTTTCACAATGGGCTTTGCCGGTGCTCCGATATGCTGCGATAGGGGATACACCATATCGCCCTTGGGCAATATATCCTTGATGGGCTTATCCTTGGACAGATCTTTTCCGTCATAGGGATGAATCCCGCCAACAAATGTCAGTTTCCCTGCCATACTTTATCCTTCCTAAGTCTTTTTCATAATATTGTGATATATAGGTACACACCTTGATATTATACTACTTTCTTTTCCTTTCTACCACCGGAAACTGAAAAAGATATTGCAATAAAATCATCAAACTGCTTCCACTTGATAAGTCTCTTCCTACCAACATACAATACGTACGAACAATTTCTTCCCCAGTTATGTGGGCGGTAGATTGGAAAAGAAGATCATATTATTTCATATATTTTCGTCAGATAATAAAAAGACCCGCAGCCTTCCGTTTTGGCGGATTACTGCGGGTGTTTCTCCTATATCATATTCAATTTATCTTGAGTGGCTTAAACAATCCTATAAAGCGTTATTTTCTTCCAATTGCTCGGGAATCCCATACTCTTATATAAAGCTTCAATTTCTGACATCGGGGATAGCTTATGAAACCTGTTTATTAACCTTATCATTTCCTGTTTGAATAAACGAAAATCTTCCTTTGATAACAAATACCTAAATGCAATCACCACAGAAAAAACATCAGTCTTTCCATTTGCATATTGGCTTCCCGTCCGAGGTATATTCAACTTAGCATGAAGAACTTTATCCGGTATGGCAGTATGGCTGTGTGATGAATAAACCCTTTCGCAATGAGCACACTTATTTCTAAAATCGGTAAGGACCTTCAAAAACTGTAGCAATTCTCTTTCGTTGACTCCTGTATATGATTTGCTAACACAAGAGCGTATCGATTGTGGCAAATACTCATACATTTTGGATAACTGCCCGAAGGTCAACACACTTACCGCCACCCATAAAGGAACATTTCCATAGGTAGCCCTTTGATAGTTTACGTAGATATGATCCGTAGTGGTGTTAGCTATATATCCCAATATGCTTATCAGTTTCATAATGCCGGAGCGATTTGCATTGGTATTATTATAATTTGCCGGATTTAAATAATCCGCCTGCATAACAGAATTCCTGCTACAAAAATGATAAGAAATGAGCGAACGTTGTTTTTCTTCAATATGCTCAATGTATTTAAACAAAAGAAATCTCAGTTCTTCATCAAAAGTATACAATGCAACAATGTCATCAAAGGTCGTTCCCGCCTTATATACACGGCTCATCGGATTATAGAAGAAATCCTTGTATCCATCTACTATAGAAAAATATCGTGTTCCCTCAAGTGTTTTCAGCGCTTTATCACGATCTGATATTACCAGGTGCTTGTTGAGTTGAAGATTATCTACCTGTTGTTCAAATGTTAGAAAAGGCTTAACTGTCCGGTACGCCATAAAAACCTCCACATAAAGAAAAGAGGGCCCGCGGGTCCTCTCTCCGGTCACAGGCCTCGCAAGTATCTGCAACCTATCACTATCTAAAAACTACCACAGATTGCCGAAAAAATCAACTGTTTCAAAACATATTATATTATTGAATTCGCAATTCAAAGGGCTTCCGGTCTAGTGATATCGCAAATTGCGACTTCACGGACTATGATTCTATATATTCCCAATGATAGCCACCGGCAGTCTTCTGTTCTCCAAGACAGCAACGAGATATATACTTAAAGCTAACGTTATATACTTTCTCTGCCGCTGCTAACGAATCAAATATTTCTCCCGTTTCAATATTTTTGACCTTCTTTCCTTTACCACCATTACAAAATGGACATCCATGGTCAACAGCTCTCGAACCCACAGAAGCAAACCACTCATGTCCCTTACTACATTTCCACCACGCTTTATCTTTGCATCGGCTCGAATAAGAAGACGGATCCTTTTCATTTTTTTCATAATCCCATTCATCAAGAACATTCTGGCGACCATTTGCTACACAATAAGAAGCAAAGTCATTATACCCTTTAAGCATTCTCTTCTTGGAACAATATGGACAACCATCACCACGAGATGTTCTATGTGATATGGATGTCTGCCATTCATGCCCCTTAGAACACTTCCACCATATTTTCACATCCGAACCTATTGTAAACATATCTGGCGTTAGCAAACCATTTTTCTCATAATTCCATTCTTTTGCGATATCAGGAAACATTTCTGCCAAGCTATTCTTTTTAACATATAAATCATATCGTTCCCGTATCTTTAGCAAATCTCTTCGGACATCCATATCAATACTCTCAAAGCGGTCATTACCGGTAAGAGATACCAGTATCCGACATAATTGTCCGAGCGCCCATACATAATTCGAACGCATATTGTCAAACTCGTAATATATATGATTATCCTCTACACGATTCGTATCCGATTCCTTAATCCTGATTATTAGTATGCCCTCTTTTTGAAGCCTTCTATCTTTTTCTATTTCTTTATGCAAATTCTTTGCTTTGTGATAAAACATACCATCATACTCAATGCCAATCTTATAATCAGGTAAGTATATGTCTATTTCCTTATTTGCAATTTTGATCCGCTGCTCTATTGTGCATATCTGCTCCAGATAAAACGCAACACATTGTTCAGGTAATGAAGTCCCTGCATTTGAACACAAAGGGCAACCATATCCATTAGTTCTATTGCTGATTTGCGTTTTCCATTCGTGACCCTTATCACATTTCCACCAAACTCTATGACCTGATACTGGTGACACTTTGTCAGGTGTTGAAATATCTACTCCATGACCATCTACAAGACCTTTATTCTTTTCAAAATGCCACTCTTTAACCAACTGTGGACAAACAGATGCCAAATCATTATACCCGGGGATTATTTTTCTGTTTGAACAATATGGACATCCTGTTTTACTCTTTCCTGTCCGATTACCAATTGTCGATTTCCACTCATGACCTTTATCACATTTCCACCAGACCATTTTACCACTACTAAAGGCAACGTCTTCAGGCGTTAACAATCCATTCTTCTCAATATTCCACTCCGCAGCAATATCTGGGCACTTAGTTTGTAAATCATTTACACCAGGCACTGCCCTGTGCCCAGAACAATATGGGCATCCATTTTCCTGAAGAGTCCGGCTTTTCACTACAGCTTCCCACTCATGCCCAAACTGACACATCCACCATACTTTTTTATGACTACCATAAAGAATACTAGTGGGTTCTAAGTCCCCATTCATTGAAGGATGCCATTCATCAGCTAATCCAGGATATTTTGTTTGTAGGTCATTAAAACCGGTCAAAACTTGATTGTTGGAACAATACGGGCAGCCAGCCCCTCTACTCGTCCTAGAATTAATTGCCGCTTGC
>JAEEKV010000043.1 GCA_016282595.1 Lachnospiraceae bacterium | reverse complement strand
CACGGAAAAGAAACAGACCGTGGAAGATTTTGACCAGCAGCTTGCCAAGGCAAGAGCCCAGGCCAGCACCATGCAGAAAAAGCTGGAGCAGCAGACAGCCCAGATCAAGGCCTTAGAGGAAGCAAAGAGAAAAGAGCAGGAAGCCAAGATCAAAAAACAGCAGGAGGAAGCAGCAAAGAAGGCTGCCGCAGCCGCTAAGAAGTCTGAGGAATCCACCCAGCTTGTGGGAGGCGTAACCTCTGATTCCACGGAAAAGGTCGTTCAGATCGATTCAACGGATTATGAAACCACCAACGAAAGCCTGAGCGCAGGCGCAGGCGCTAAGGTGATCGAATCCACCGGATCCTCCAGAGGACAGAGCGTTATCGACTATGCCTGCCAGTTTGTAGGAAATCCCTACGTCTATGGCGGTACCAGTCTGACTAACGGAACAGACTGCTCCGGCTTTACCCAGTCCGTATATTCTCATTTCGGCGTATCCCTTCCCAGGGATTCAACCAGCCAGAGAAGCGTGGGAACGGCAGTCAGCTATGAAGACGCCAGACCCGGCGATATCATTTGCTACGCCGGACATGTGGCCCTGTATATGGGCGGCGGCATGATCGTTCATGCCAGCACGGAGCGTACGGGTATCACCTACAGCCCCGCAACCTATCGTACCATCATCACAATCCGAAGAGTGCTGCAGTAATCCCGAAAGGGGCTGTTGCAGGATCGAGAGTGGAAAAGATGTTTGAGAAAAAGACCTACTTGTATAGTGAAAATATGGGCGTTTGCTTTGTGGATGATATCACAAAGCTGGTGACAGCACAGAAAAAAGAAGTGCTATACTATGTGCTCAAGCCTGTTTACCAAAAGGATAAAAGTGCGTACATTCCCGTGGAGAACCACACTGTGGAGCTGCGGGAACTGATTTCTGTAGAGAAAGCGAAGGAGCAGCTTTTTTCCTATCCCGAACTGCTGGAGCTGGCAATGGAGCTGGGGCTGGTGGAAAGAGAGCAGGAAGAGGAAGAGCAGCAGCCAGAGAGCATCGATCCTTTGGAGGAAAAGGAACAGGAGAGAAAACGTCTTGCCATGCAGTATAAAATGGCGGACACCTTGCCCTTTGAGGAGCGCAGTGCGCTGTATCAAAGAGGGGAGATCGAGTTTGTCCTTCGGCGTAGTATGGAGCCCGAGGAGGATAAGAAAAAACGCAAAAAGAAGTCCTGAAAAGGGGAAAGTATATGGAACGCGAAACCGTAATCGTGCTGGATTTCGGCGGCCAGTATAACCAGCTGGTAGCCAGAAGAGTCAGGGAATGTAATGTCTATTGTGAGATTTATTCTTACAAGCAGGACATTTCCGTAATTAAGGAAAAGAATCCCAAGGGGATCATTTTAACAGGCGGCCCCAACAGCTGCTATGAAGAGGGAGCACCTACCTATACCAGGGAACTGTTTGAACTGGGGATCCCGGTACTGGGTCTTTGCTACGGCGCCCAGATGATGATGTTAAAGCTCGGCGGCAATGTGGCAAGAGCCGAGAACAGAGAATACGGAAAGATCGAGGTCTTTGTCAATCCCAATACCAAGTTGTTTGAAGGTATCGGAGATAAGGCAGAGCAGATTGAGGGATGCATCCACAAGGATCATGATGAGGATGTGAACAGTACTGTTTGCTGGATGAGTCACAATGATTCCGTAACGGAGTTGGCTCCCGGATTTCAGATCATCGGTCATACCAAGGATTGTCCGGTGGCAGCAGCCCAGGATGAAAGCAGAAGCCTGTACGCTATCCAGTTCCATCCCGAGGTATTGCATACCGTTTGCGGAAAAGAGATTTTGTCCAACTTCGTAAAGAAGATCTGCGGCTGCTCCGGCAGCTGGAAGATGGACAGCTTTGCACAGCAGCAGATTGAAACCCTGCGTGCCAAGATCGGAGATGGCAAGGTGCTTTGTGCCCTGTCCGGCGGCGTGGATTCCTCGGTGGCAGCGGTACTTTTATCCAAAGCAGTGGGAAAACAGCTGACCTGCGTATTCGTAGATCACGGCTTACTTCGTAAAAACGAAGGAGATGAGGTAGAAGAGATCTTCGGACCTAACGGAAATTATGATCTGAACTTTATCCGTGTCAATGCACAGGAAAGATACTATAAAAAGTTAGCAGGTGTTGACGATCCGGAACAAAAGCGTCATATCATCGGCGAAGAGTTTATCCGGATCTTTGAAGAGGAAGCCAAGAAGATCGGCAAGGTGGACTACCTGGTACAGGGTACCATCTATCCTGATGTGGTGGAAAGCGGTCTCGGCGGTGAGTCGGTTACCATCAAGTCCCATCACAACGTAGGCGGACTCCCCGATTTCGTAGATTTCAGAGAGATCGTTGAGCCCTTAAGAGACCTGTTCAAGGATGAGGTCAGGAAGGTGGGCCTGGAGCTTGGGATTCCCGAGTATCTGGTATTCCGTCAACCCTTCCCCGGTCCCGGACTGGGAGTGCGTATCGTTGGCGAAGTAACTGCCGATAAGGTCAGGATCGTACAGGATGCGGATGCAATTTACCGTGAGGAGATTGCCAAGGCAGCAGGAGAGTGGAAAGAGCAGCACGCCAATGAGGCAGGCGCACAGACACCGCCCTGGATGCCGGATCAGTATTTTGCAGCCCTTACCAATATGCGCTCCGTAGGTGTTATGGGTGATGAGCGTACCTATGACTACGCCGTAGCCCTCAGAGCCGTGCAGACCATCGACTTCATGACAGCCGAAAGCGCCCAGATCCCCTGGGAGGTTCTGCAAACCACCATGAACCGGATCATCAATGAAGTGAAGGGTGTTAACCGCGTATTCTACGATTTGACGAGTAAACCTCCGGGCACGATAGAGCTGGAATAATGTATTATCGCTGGAAACGGGCATAAATACTGGATTTTTGAATTGTCTGGTTGCAAAATGGTTGCAATAATCAGCAGTTTAATATTCTGTCTCATTTTGTCTCGTTTTGACCTGTTTTGTCTCGTCTCGTCCGACATTGGACATATACACGGGAAAGGAGCAGTGATACTATTAATATAGAAAAGCAAAGGCATGTAAGATGCGTGAGAAGAATTGATTTTCTTCCCACGCATTTTTTATGCCTATTTTTTATGCGCAGATTTAAGCAAGTCAGAGGATGTGGTGGAATATATGAACGCTCAAGTTTGTTCTTCAGCAATGATATCAATATT
>JAEEKV010000004.1 GCA_016282595.1 Lachnospiraceae bacterium | reverse complement strand
TCTCTGTGGGAAAGCTTTCCCGCATATTTTTCCATGGCAGGTCTTATTTCAAGAATGCTGATGGGAAACTCCTCGTTATAACCACATTGTTCTTCTGAGCCAAATCTCACCATACAGCGCTCTGCATCAGCACTCCCGCCAAACACAACAGGAGATGCAAAAGACAGGACGCGCTCCATCTCATGAAATACACTTAACTCATAAAGTGACAGAAACTCGCTAAAGCGGAATCTGTTTTCCGAGACGGCTTGCTCCGCAAGCTCCGAAAGCCTTTTCTCTATGAAGGATCGTTCATCGTCCATGATCTGGTATCTCCTTTAGTTTTTTATCGAAAAGATATAGGCAGTATTTGAAAACGTAAGCAGCCGATGAGATCTGACCCGAAGAGTGCAGATTCATCGGCTGCGTATTGATTCTGTATATTGATTTTATATATTGATTCTGTATATTGATTCTGTATAAATAAGCATTATCGTCAGGTTTAATTTGTATAGTTATCAAAGTACCCCTGCACCAGCACCACAGGTGTTCCCTTGTCTCCGGAGCCGGAGGTCAGATCACAAAGGGATCCGATAAGATCCGTAAGCTGACGGGGAGTGGTTCCTTCGCTGGCCATCTTCCCTACCAGGTTTGCATCTTTCTTGCGGATACTCTCGGAAATGGCTTCCTTCAGGGCTTCGCCGGAGAGACTTGCATAGTCGTTATCAGCCAGGTACTTCAGCTTCAGCTCGTTGGGGGTTCCTATCAGCCCGTCGGTGAAAGCGGGGGATACAACGGGATCCGCCAGCTCCCAGATCTTGCCCTTGGGATCCTTGAAAGCGCCGTCACCATAAACCATAACCTCTACGTGTTTTCCGGTCTGCTCCAGGACATTCTGCTGGATATCTAAAACCAGCTGCTTGCACTCCCTGGGGAAGAGCTTTACCTGTCCCTCGGTGGCCTTGTTGGAACCGAGGAGGCCGTACTGCTCATTGCAGCCGCTGTCATTGATGGGAGCATTCATGATGTCATCAAGTCCCAGCACCTTTTCGGCACCTGCTGCCTTTAGGATCCGTTTGGTCCTTGCTCTGGTGTGGATATCGCAGGTGATCACATTCTTCGTATAATCCAGGATCGCCTTAGCCTGATTGGCAAAGATGATCTCGACTTCACATCCGGTTTCAATGATCAGATCACTGTAGTACTGCACATAATCAACGCCGGTAAACTCGTGCTTGTTGTAGCCGAAGAGTTCTCTGTATTTTTCCAGTGTCAAAACATCGCTGTAAGGATTGATGCCTGCCTCATCGATCTTATCCAGATTTACCAGCTCGTTGCCCACCTCATCGGAAGGATAGGAGAGCATGAGTACGATCTTTCTGGCGCCGGAGGCAATCCCCTTTAGGCAGATGGCAAAACGGTTTCTCGAAAGAATGGGAAAGATTACGCCGATGGTGCCGCCGCCGAGCTTGGCCTTTACATCTGCCGCGATATCATCCACGCTGCAGTAGTTGCCCTGTGCTCTGGCTACAATGGATTCGGTGACGGAGATCACGTCTCTGTCGCGTAGGGAAAAGCCTTCGTATTTAGCTGCTTCCAGCACGCTGTCGGTAACGATCTGTGCCAGATCATCGCCCTGACGGATAATGGGGAGGCGGATTCCTCTTGATACAGTACCTACTCTGCGTTGGTTCATTTTGGTCTCCTTTCGGGATATACCCTGCACATTAGTTGACACCCACAATCCCCATTATAAGCATATTATGCATGTTTATTCAATAAATTTTAGAGAAATTTCAGGAAGCGGCGAAAACTTCCGTATTTTGTGGCGTTTCGGGCGGTTTTGTGGTATGATTATTTTGCTATTTTATGCAAATGAAAAGGGTGTGGACAAGACACCAAAGAGCAGGGGGATCATATGGAATACAAGGATAAGTTACAGGGCTTTAAGCTTTCCAAAATGGCATATACGATGCTGCTGACATTCTTTCTGCTTTTGTGTGCAATTCCCATGCAGGCATCAGCTTATGTCCTTCATAAGCATTATGATGAGATCGATACCTATTTTCAGCAGAGACGGTTTCGTTTTGCGCCGGGAGAGACCATCGACTTTTCCCGTTATGGCATCGATGTCAATGAGATCTATCTCTATGACGATCTGAACGAAAAGGGGAGCAGTCAGAGGATCGGTGTGGTCTATACCGAGGATAATACCTTCACCGTGCCCGAATATACCGGCCAGGGCGAAGGGTTTGTCTGCTGGATCGCGGATATGAAGTGGACCCAAACCGGCACCTCAGAGCGTGGCATACAGCTGACCACAGCGACGAGGGAGGAGTCCTATCCCATCTTTTATCTGGACGAAGAGGGAAAAGAGGGAACCTTTGAAAACTCCTTTTTAAATCCGGACTGCTACTATGAGGGAGAAGCCGTCCCCACCCTTTTGGATCCGGTGAAGGAAGGCTTCAGATTTGAAGGCTGGTATCGGGATCAGGAGTTTACGAAGGCTTTTGAAGGGATCG
>JAEEKV010000042.1 GCA_016282595.1 Lachnospiraceae bacterium | reverse complement strand
CCTTTTGCCAAGGTGATCACTTCTCCGGTAGCCTGTACAAACCTTGTATATAACGGACAGGCTTTGCGGCTTGTATCCGAAGGCGTTGCAGAGGGTGGCGAAATGCAATATGCCCTGGGTGATTCACAAAAAGCGACAGAAGCTTTCCAAGCCCGGGTACCTTCGGCTGTCAATGCCGGAACCTATTATGTATGGTATCGGGTTAAGGCCGATGAGTATCATAGAGATTCTTCGCCCGTGTTAGTATCTGAGATCAAAGTTGCGAAGGCTGATACGGTTTTGAATGCACCCAGTACGCAGATGAGCGTTGCATCCACCTATGATACCATCAGCAAGGTGGGGTTGCCTGTAGGCTGGTCCTGGTCCACAGCGGATCGTGATAAAGCCATCGAATACGGAAAGGAAACGGTTGCAACTGCCGTATACAGTGGCGAAGATGTTGCAAATTATAAGGATAGTGCCTTAAGCCTTGAAATCTCCATTAGTTGGAGTACATGTCCCCATCCTGCGGGAAGAACGCAGGTGAGAGATGCGAAGAAAGAAACATGTACGCAGAATGGATATACGGGAAACACCTATTGTCTGGATTGCGGAGCCTTGCTGGAAAACGGCCAGGAAATAGCTGCAAAGCACACCCGGGCTGCGGCGGTCAGCGAAAACACGATCCCTGCCTCCTGTGAAGTTGACGGATCTTATGACGAAGTGATCTATTGTGCGGTATGCGGCGAAGAATTGCAACGTGTGGAAAAGACGATCACTGCTACCGGCCATAAATGGGGGGATTGGAAGGTTAAAATTCCACAAACCGAAACAGAAGACGGTTTAGAAGAAAGAGTTTGCAAGAACGATCCGACCCATAAGGAAACCAGAAAGATCACAAGACAACAATCAGCCCAAGACGATCCTAATACTAAGGATCCTAATGCTAAGGATCCTGATGTAAAGGATCCTGATGTAAAGGATCCCGATACAAAGGATTCCGGAGCAGATGGCCCCAACACCGATGATCCGGGGCAGGAATCTGCCGATTCGAAAAAAGACAGTATTCCTGCGAAGAAGGATTCGATTCTGGAGGATGAATCTGCAAAGGCTGTTTATACGGTTGTTTCATCTGAGGGTGAGGAGCCTTCCGTAGCATATAAGGCACCTTTGGATGCATCGCAAAAGACCGTGACAGTTCCTGCAGATGTAACCATTAACGGTGTTGTATATAAAGTTACCCGTATCGAAGAGGGTGCATTTAAGAACAATAAAGCTGTTGAAACTATCTCCATCGGCGAGGGTGTTACCGTAATCGGGGATTATGCATTTGCGGGTTGCCGTTCGCTTAAGAAGATCATCATTCCTTCCTCGACGGTGAAGATCGGCAAGTTCGCATTTAAGGGTATGAATAAGCTGAGAAGCATTATCGTTAAGAGCAGGAAACTGAAGGACAAGAACGTCAGCAAACAGGCCTTTAAGGGTGTTGGGAAAAAGGTTACCATCAAAGTACCCAAGAATCTGAAGGCGAAATACCGTAAGATGTTCAGAAAGAAAGGACTTTCAAAGAAGGTTAAGATCAAATAGTATGACACGGACTGCCGGAGTACTGCACGGAACACAGGGGGACAGGTACGGCGTGTTGGAAAACGGAACACAGGGGGACAGGAATATGCTGGAACAGGAATATCTGACAGCAAAAGAATTTCCCGGCAGTATCCGTATCTCACGCAATTTTACCTTTTACAATGGAAAGTCGGGATTTGGGATTCTCTTAAATCGCAAGATCAGCAATGCGGTCACGCATTCGAAACGCCACGGAAACCGGATACATCATTATCTTCGCATCGATAACGAAAGAGGCGAACTATATGATGATATTCGCATTCCATCTGCTTCATCGGGGGAGACGATCCTGGATTATCTGAAATCGATCTGTCCGCAGATCGGCGCGAAGGATTATGAGCCTTATACCTATGATGCACAGAGACTCGCGGACGTTTTTGCAAATCCTGATTCGGCGGCGTTTGGGGATGCGCCGGATGATAAGCAGTATCGTGTAAGCTTCTCCAACTACCAGAGCTTTAATGGTGAAAAGTGCATGGCTGAAAATATCAAGTCAGAAGTGAAGACCACCGATGACGGCTATGTGGTAGCCTGTGCTATGAAGTGGACAGACCTTGCGCCCAAGGCAGATGACATGATCGGCCTGGAGCTCCAGGTCAATGATGCAGGTAACGACGGTGTTCGTAAGGGAACCCTGAGCTGGGCCGACGATACCGGTACCTGCTATATGAATCCTTCCATGTTCGGACATGCGAAGCTGGTGGAGTAAGAAGAAAGAAATAGAATCGTTGTTTTTATTGAGGATAGGGTATGACGCCTGTATTGTATTATGAAAACTATACCCCGGTGGGCGATATTGTGACCTTAGCCAGTTGCATTGTGTTCCTGGTTCTGATTCATATCGCCTATATCAACCGGACTAGGAGCTTTCGCTATCTGCGTCATATGATCTATTTTTTGATGATTGCATCCATCTCGGATATGCTGTTTCATATGCAGCTTAACAGACTGGATAAGGTGCCCTATGCCCTTGTCTATGCAGGCAGACTGGTATATCATGCCGGTCTGTTTTCTATTCTCTGGTTATATGTGTTATATATCGTTGAAGCCCTGCATCTGAAAACAGTGCTTGATAAACGATACTATCTGCTATCTACCATAGGTCTTGTTGCAGTTCTTGCCTATGATGTCTTAGGAAGCGTTTTCCACTTCGGATTCTATATTGAAGACGGACAGATCATGAAAACCGGAATTCCCATGTTTACCCTGGGATATGTATTTTTCGTGGGAATGAATGTGTTTTTGCTGATCCGTTATGGGGAAAGACTCTATAGAGGCATCTATGTAGGCATTTTGGGATCCTGCAGCGTTTCCGTGATCGTCATGTGCGTGCAGCAATACTTCGATCAGGTATCCTTTACGGCAGCAACCTATTTATTCCCCACATATGCGCTTTTGTACCTGATGCATTCCAATCCCTATGATACCCAGATCGGTGCTGTCAGTGAGGGTGCTTTTGAGGATATGACTGCAGCCTATGGTGCGCGTAACGATATGATATATCTCATGAGCATGTATATGCCGGACTTTGACGGAAAGGGCAGAAAATACCCCCGTAAAATACAGGAAGCAGTGAGATATTTTTCCGGCCGATTCTTTGATGCCGCTACTCTGTTTCAGATCTCCGGCGGCCATATGATCCTTGTGGCGGATCCCAAGAAGGATAAGAATTATAAAGCCAAGGGTCGAAAGATGCTGGATGAGTTTGAAAAGGTTTATCCCAAGTATAAGATCGATTACAAGATCGTTTTTTTGGAAACAGACCAGAGATTGACGGAGGACAACGATTATCTGGCTATGATTGCCTATTTACATGATCGTATGCCCATCAATACCGTTTGTCTGGTAGAGGAAAAAGATTATGTGGAATATCTGAGATATAAGTATGTCAATGCAGAGCTTTCGGATATCCAGAAAAAGAATGATCTGAATGATCCCCGTGTGAAGGTGTATTGTCAGCCGGTGTATAACATTGAGAAGCAGCGTTACGATACAGCAGAAGCATTGATGCGTCTGGACCTTCCGAATTCCGGAATGGTTTATCCCGATGTCTTTATTCCAATTGCGGAGAAAAACCATTATATCGAGACCCTGACCCGGATCATTTTGCATAAAACCTGCGAGCAGATCCGAAAGCTGAATGATGAAGGGTATCTCGTCCACAGGATCAGTGTGAATTTCAGTGTCTATGACGTGCGCCAGGACAGCTTTTGTAGCATGGTGGAGGAAATTATCAAAAAGAGCGATATTCCCTATGATCAGGTGGCGATTGAGCTGACGGAATCCCAGAATGAGAAGGACTTTGAAGTGATCAAGAGCAGGATCAACGAGCTGAAGGATACGGGAATCAAATTCTATCTGGATGATTTTGGTACCGGATACTCCAATTTTGAACGAATCATGGAGCTGCCTTTCGATATTATCAAGTTTGACCGGACACTGGTTAGTGCCTCAGGTAACAACGAAAAGTTCCGCAGTATGGTGGCCCACATGGCGCAGATGTTTACGGATGTGGATTACGCGGTTTTGTATGAGGGCGTTGAGAGTGAGGATGATGAGAAGCTTTGCATCGATATGAAGGCGGCGTATTTGCAGGGCTATAAGTACTCAAGGCCTATCCCCATTGAAGAGTTGACGGAGTATTTTGAAAGGAAAGTAAGCTAAAGAGGATTAGACATGGAAAACTACATAGCAGGAAATAAAGAAGCCTGGGAGGAGGCCTTTGATAACAGAGATGCCGCCTGGGGGGCGGATATTGTTGAGCGTGTAAAGACTGAGGACTATCCTTTTTTCGAAGAGGATATGAAAGAGGTGTTAAAAAAGGTTAATACCAAAGGAGCTGTCATCGGCCAGTTCTGCTGCAATAACGGACGGGAGCTATTATCTTTGGTGAAATGCGGAAATGCAGCCAAGGGTGTAGGCTTTGATATTGCTGAGAATCAGATCGCTTTTGCCAATGAAAAGGCAAAGAAATTGGGCCTGCCCTGTAAATTTGTGGCAGCGAATATTTATGATATTGATGATAGTTACAAAGAGATGTTTGATGTGGTGATCATTACCATAGGAGCTCTTTGCTGGTTCGATGATCTGAAGCGTTTTTTTGCAGTTATTACAAAATGCATGAAGCCCGGAGCGGTGATCGTTATCAATGAGCAGCATCCTTTCACCAATATGCTGGCAACTCAGGGAGAAGAGCTCTATCACCCGGACCATAAAAAGGATTGTCATTATTCCTATTTCCAGCATGAATGGACGGGGAATGGGGGCATGTATTATATCACCAAAAAGAGTTATGAGTCCAAAACCTTTACGGATTACACCCACTCCATGTCTGAGATTATGACCGGCATGTGCAGTAACGGAGTGGTCATTACCGGGCTCATGGAATTTGATTATGATCTCAGCGGCGGTTTTCCGGAGATCGATAAAACCGGGTTTCCCCTCTCTATGATCATTGAAGGCAGGAAAGAATGAACTTCCCACGACCGACAGGATGTCGGACGGGGTTTCGGAGGTCAGGCAAGCCTGACTGACACTGGCGTGTCCACGACGCCTCTATCCCATTGGTTAACCTTTGGGAATACTTTTCTCATTATATTGGCTGCTCCGTTGATGTCTG
>JAEEKV010000041.1 GCA_016282595.1 Lachnospiraceae bacterium | reverse complement strand
GACTGGCTCCACAGTTACAAGCCGGAAGAGCTCTTCGATGAAGAGGGACATGTGATCGATGAGATCAAAGAGCTTTGCCCTGTAGGCGATGCAAGACTGGGTATGAACCCTCATGCAAACGGCGGAAAGCTGCTTCGCGACCTTCGTCTTCCCGATTTCAGATCCTATGGCTTTGATATCGAGAAGCACGGTGCAAAGGAGAGCCAGGATACCGCAAACCTTGCCCTTTACATCCGTGATATTTTCAAACTGAATGCGGAAGCAAAGAACTTCAGAATTTTCTCTCCCGATGAGAACAACTCCAACCGTTTCACCACCGTATTCGATGTAGAGAACAGAGACTGGAATGCAGAGCAGTCCGATATGGACGATCATCTTTCCAGATTCGGCCGTGTTATGGACTCCATGCTTTCCGAGCATATGTGTGAAGGCTGGTTAGAGGGCTACCTTCTTACCGGACGTCACGGCTTCTTCAATACCTACGAAGCATTCTCCAGGATCATCGATTCCATGGGTGCTCAGCATGCAAAATGGCTGAAGGTTTGCAACCAGCTTCCCTGGAGAGAAGAGATCGCTTCCCTGAACCTTTTGATGTGCTCTACCGTATGGCAGCAGGATCATAACGGGTTTACCCATCAGGATCCCGGCTTTATGGATCACATCGCAAATAAGAAGGCTGACGTGGTTCGTATTTATCTGCCCGCTGATACCAACACCCTGCTTTCCACCATGGATCACTGCCTGAGAAGCCGCAACTACGTCAACGTTGTGATCGCTTCCAAGCATCCCCGTCCGCAGTGGCTGTCCATGCCTGAAGCTGTAAAGCACTGCACACAGGGTATCAGCATCTGGAACTGGGCTTCCAATGATCAGGGAAAAGAGCCCGATATCGTATTTGCCAGCGCAGGCGAGACTCCTACCTTAGAGGCACTTGCAGCTGTATCCATTTTGAGAAAAGAGCTTCCGGACATCAAGATCCGCTTCATCAACGTAGTCGATCTGTTCAAGCTGGTTCCTCAGAATGAACATCCTCACGGACTTTCCGATGCAGAGTACGATATGCTCTTTACCACCAATAAGCCTGTTATCTTCAACTTCCACGGCTATGCAACTCTCATCCATGAGCTGACCTATCGCCGTCATAATAACAGACTGATGCACGTACGCGGTTACAAGGAGGAAGGTACCATCACCACTGCTTTCGATGTTCGTGTACAGAACGATATCGATCGTTTCCATCTGGTTCAGGATGCACTGAAGTTCCTTCCTCAGCTTGGCAACAAGGGCGCTTACCTGTATCAGAAGATGAGCGACAAGCTTGTTGAGCACAAGCAGTACATTCACGACTTCGGCGTAGATCTTCCTGAGGTTGTTGATTGGAAATGGGAAGACATCAACGAGTAATCCCATCCCCATAAGATCATTCCAAAAGGGCTTCGGCAGTTTTTGCCGAAGTCCTTTTTTGATTCTGTTTCTCAAATTCCCCGATTTATTGTATAATGGAAAAAGGGCGGAAAACCGCTACTATAAAAACTACATAAGGAGGATATTTCTATGGCAAAGACGCTACAGGATATCAAGAAGTTGATCGAAGATGAGGGCATCCGCATCGTCGATTTCAAACTGACCGACATTGACGGCAGATGGCGGCACCTCTCCATTCCCGCCGAACGTCTGACGGAAGATACCATGACCTACGGTATCGGCTTTGACGGTTCCAACTACGGTTATGCTCCGGTGGAAAACAGCGATATGGTGTTTATCCCTGTCCTGGACTCCGCTGTCATCGACCAGTATGCTGAGATCCCCACCCTCTCCATGATCGGGGATGTACGCATCATTGACCTGCCGGATAATCGGCCCTTCGATCAGTACCCCAGAAATGTAGCCATCCGCGCCCTGGAATATATGAAAGAGATCGGGGTAGCCGATCAGATGATCATCGGCCCCGAATATGAATTCTATATCTTTGACAGTGTGTATTTTAACGTAGATTCCCACCACGTTTCATCCGAACTCTTTTCCTCCCAGGCAGGCTGGGCCTCCGATGATGAGGAAAACAACAACGGATATCAGCTGGATCCCCACAAGGGTTATCACACCACCCTGCCCATGGATGTCAACAACGACCTTCGAAGCAGAATGTGTCTGACCATGCAGGATTGGGGCATTGCCGTAAAGTATCACCATCCTGAGGTTGGCGGAAGCGGACAGATGGAGATCGAGGTTGAGCTGGGTGATATGTTAAAGCTTGCGGATGATACCATGAGCGCAAAATACATCATCAAAAACGAAGCCGTAGCAGACGGCTGTACCGTTACCTTTATGCCCAAGCCGCTGGCAGGCGAAGCAGGAAGCGGTATGCACGTTCATATGCTTCTGAAAAAAGACGGAAAGCCCGTCTTCTATGATGAGAACGGCTATGCCCAGCTGAGCAAAGAAGCCCACTGGTTCATGGGCGGTCTGTTAACCCACGCAAGATCCCTGTGTGCCATTACCAATCCTTCCACCAACTCCTACAAGAGACTGGTTCCCGGATTTGAAGCACCCGTCACCATCGGATACGCCATGGCAAACCGCAGCGCCGTGATCCGGATTCCGGCTTATGCAAAATCGCCCAACGCTAAGCGTTTTGAGCTTCGTAATCCCGATGCCACCTGCAATCCCTACTATGCTTACGCCGCCATTTTGATGGCAGGTCTGGACGGCATTAAAAAGCAGATCGATCCTCACGCTGCAGGCTGGGGCCCCTACGATTTCAACCTCTTCGATCTGCCCGAGGAAGAAAAAGCAAAGCTCACCGGCCTTCCCACTTCCCTTCCGGAAGCCATTGAGGCCCTGAAGGAAGATCATGACTACCTGACCGAAGGCGGCGTCTTCCCCCAGAGGCTCTTGGATCAGCTCATTGCAAGAGAAACCAAGACGGCTTCGGAGATCTCCAAGATCCCGCACCCCGCCGAGTTTGCTCTGTATTACGATCTATAATTACCGAAAAAAAATATCCGGACAATCCGCAAGTCCTCTTGCCGGTATTGTCCGGATATTTCAAAATCTGACTCATTAATACGTTCAACCGCAACCCTTATCAGAGCGTCGAAATCTCCTCCTGGGCGATCACCCGGATCCCCGCTTTCTGAAGCGCTGCCTCAGCCGCCTTATGATCGTTTACACGGAATACCATATATGCATGATCACCGGTCTCCGTAGCCAGAGCATACATATAATCCAGATTGATCTGTGCCCCCGCAAATACCTTCAATACCTGATTCAGTCCACCGGGTACATCCGGGATCTCCACGATCACAACACTGGTCAGCTTGTTGATGTAGCTGGCATCCTTTAAAACGGTGGTGGCTTCATACACATCATCCACGATGATGCGGACGATACCGAAACCATCGGTCTCAGCCAGGGAAAGGGCACGCATATTGATCTTGTTCTGTGCCAGAACTTCCGTCATTTCACACATTTTTCCCGGCTTGTTTTCCAGAAAAATCGAAATCTGTTTTACGCTCATACTATAACCCTCCTTTGCTCTTGCCCGCTTAGATCTTACGGTTGTCAATGACTCTGACTGCCTTACCTTCGCTTCTGGTGATGCTCTTAGGCGCAACCAGGGTAACCTTTGCCTTCAGTCCCAGCATGGACTTAAGACCTGCTACCAGCTCGTTGGAAGCCTTGGTGATGTCTGTTACGTTATCGGTAAACATCTCCGGCGTCATCTCCACATGCACATCCAGGGTATCGGTATTGTTCACGCGGTCTACGATGATCTGATAGTTCGCCTGATAGCCATGCTCCAGAAGAACGGTCTCGATCTGGGACGGGAATACATTGACGCCGCGGATGATGAGCATATCATCGGATCTTCCTCTGGGCTTCTCCATCTTTACATGGGTTCTGCCGCAGGAGCACTTCTCGCGGCTCAGTCTGCAGATATCTCTGGTGCGATAACGCATCATGGGGAAGGCCTTTTTATCAATGGCGGTAAATACCAGCTCGCCCCACTGACCGTCCTCCAATACCTCTTCGGTATCCGGATTGATGATCTCGGCGATAAAGTGATCCTCGTTGATATGCATACCGGTCTGCTCGCTGCACTCAAAGGATACGCCCGGTCCGGAAAGCTCTGTCAGTCCGTAGATATCATAGGCCTTGATCCCCAGGGTCTTTTCGATATCACGGCGCATTTCCTCACTCCAAGCCTCAGCTCCGAAGATACCTGCCTTTAAGGGGATATCATCGGGACCAAGTCCCATTTCCTTCATGCTCTCACCCAGATATGCCGCATAGCTGGGTGTACAACAGATGATGGTTGCCTGCAGATCCTGGATGAACATGATCTGTCTTTCGGTATTACCGGAAGAAATGGGCACCGTCAGACATCCTACCTTGTGGCTGCCGCCGTTCAGTCCGGCACCACCGGTGAAAAGACCGAAGCCATAGGATACCTGGCATACATCATCCTTGCTGCCGCCTGCTGCTACGATGGCTCTGGCGCAGCACTCTTCCCAAAGATCGATATCTCCCTGGGTGTAAAAAGCAACCACTCTCTTTCCGGTGGTACCGGAGGTGGAATGGATCCTGACACATTCCGATTTGGGTACGCCCATGAGTCCGTAAGGATAGGCATCCCGAAGGTCCTTCTTGGATAAGAAAGGCAGCTTGTGAAGATCCTCGATGGATTTGATATCATCGGGAGTCACACCCTTTTTCTCCATTTTCTTTCTGTAGTAAGGTACGTTTTCCCAAACGTGCTTTACCTGCTCAACGAGCTTCTTGTTCTGAATGGCTACGATCTCTTCTCTCGAAGCGCATTCGATTTCCGGTTGAAAATACTGTCCCACTTTGTTTTCGTCCTCCTCCCCCTCGCGTGTTATGGGTCCCACAGACCCTTCCCCTCGCTCAGTTTGTTAACAGTTACGCATTTTTACCCAGCTCAAAAGCTTTCTTGTTCATCTCCAAAAACTTGGCCGGTACGATAGTCTCTATTGCCTTCTGCCAAGCTTCATCCGGCATATCGAAGTAATGGGAAAGACGTCCCATGAGCACGATATTTACCGCCTTGGCACTGCCGGCCTCTTCTGCCAGCTTCAGGCAATCCAGAGCATCTACTTTGGCTCCTGTGGCTTTCATTTTTTCCACCAGATCCTCCGGATACTCCATTGCACCCGTGATCACCGGCATGGGATCGATCTTCTGAATGTTGGTTACGATCTGGCCGTCCTTCTTAAGGTAAGGCAACCATCTTGCTGCTTCCAAAAGCTCGAAGGAAACGATGAAATCCGCTTCGCCTTCATCGATGACAGGAGAAAAAACCTGATCACCGTATCTTACATAGGTTACCACGCTGCCGCCCCTCTGGGACATGCCGTGTACCTCAGATACCTTTACATCAAAACCTGCGTCCAATAACAGACGCCCCAACAGTTTGCTGGCCAGAAGGGAACCCTGACCGCCGACTCCTACGATCATTACATTTTTCGTTTCCATTTCAGGCCTCCTTATTCTGACAAGATTCAAACGCACCCATAGGGCAAAGCTGCTCACAAACGCCGCATCCTACGCAGAGTGTTGTGTCGATCTGTGCCTTGCCGTCCTTCATGGAAATGGCAGGACATCCGATCTTCATACAGGACTTGCAGCCTACGCACTTGTCCTTGTTGACCTTGATGGGCGGATTGTGCTTCACATATTTCAAAAGTGCACAAGGCCGTCTGGAAATGATCACGGAAGGTGCCTCCACGGCAAGTTCTTCCTTGATGGCGGTATCACATGCCTTCAGATCATAGGGATCCACCACTCTGACACGCTCAAAGCCCATGGATCTGCAAAGAGCCTCCAGATCGATCTTTCCTGCCGGATCTCCCTTGATATTGTATCCGGTTGTGGGGTTCTGCTGATGTCCCGTCATACCGGTAATGGAGTTATCCAAAATGATCACTGTGGAATTGGACTGATTATACGCGATGTTGGCAAGCCCCGTCATACCCGAATGCATGAAGGTGGAATCACCGATCACCGCAACGGTCTTTTTCTCATTCTCGCCGTCCCCTGCAATGTTGTAACCATGGATGGCACTGACGGAAGCACCCATGCAAAGGGTCATATCCATGGAAGAAAGAGGCGCTACCGCACCTAAGGTGTAGCATCCGATGTCTCCCAGGACAGTGCATTTATTCTTGCTCAGGGTATAGAACAGACCTCTGTGAGGGCATCCTGCACACATAACAGGAGGACGCATGGGGATCTGATCCTCTACCTTCAGGCTCTGTCCTCTGTCTGCATCATGGCCCCAAACCAGGCCGCCTAAGAAGTCCTTTAAAAGATTCTGGGAAAACTCACCGCAGATGGGAAGCAGATCCTTACCATGTACGGAAAGGCCCAGGCTCTTGCAATGATTCTCAATGATGGGATCCAGCTCTTCCACAACTACCAGAACATCCGTCTTTTTTGCAAAATCCTGGATCAGCTTCTCGGGAAGGGGATTTACCATACCCAGCTTCAATACGGAAACCGCATTGCCGAAGGCTTCCTTTACATACTGATAACTGGTGGAGGAAGTAATGATACCTACGTGACGTCCCACAGGGCTCTTATCTCCGCTGGTGGACCACTCAACCCGGTTGATATCGGAGGTTTCAGACCAGTCACGAAGCTTTGCGGTGCGCTCCTCTACGAAGGGATGACGCTTAATGGCATTGCCGGGCATCATAACATACTTGGGAATGTTCTTCTCATATGCCTTTTTTTCGGGAACGATCCTGTCGGAAAGCTCTACGATGGACTGGCTGTGAGCAACTCTGGTACACATCTTCATGATCACCGGAGTATCGTATTCTTCGGAAAGGGTAAAGGCCAGCTTGGCAAACCGAAGGGCCTCTGCGGAATCCGAGGGCTCTAACATGGGAACCTTGGAAGCGATGGCATGATGTCTGGAATCCTGCTCATTCTGGGAAGAATGCATTCCTGCATCATCGGCTACGCAGATCACTACGCCACCGTTTACTCCGGTGTAGGACATGGTGTATAAGGGATCAGCCGCAACATTCAGGCCTACATGCTTCATACCGCAAAAACTGCGCCGTCCGGCCAGTGATGCACCAAACGCCGCTTCCATGGCAACCTTTTCATTGGGCGCCCATTCACAATAGATCTCGTCGTACTTTGCCGCTTCCTCCGTCACCTCGGTACTGGGTGTGCCGGGATAACTGGAAACGAAGCTGCAGCCCGCTTCATAGAGTCCGCGGGCGAATGCCTTATTACCAAGCATTAACTCCTTCATTTCTCTTCTCCTTGTTTCTGTTCTTTCGTGTATTTCCTTTCTTCAAACCACTGAAACTATGGCTTAAAGCAATCTTTGATATTCTACCACAAACCCTTCCCTTGGTAAATAAGGGATTTTGAGAATTTTCCGCCTTTTTTACTGGCCCGAAATGGTATCGTAGCGCTGACGGATAAAGAAATTGTTCAGGTTTGTCAAAAGCTGGGTTCTGGAGATGTCTTTTAACATATATCCCGCGGGCTTTAAGGTCATCACCCGAAGGATGGTCTCCTTATCACTTTTCCCCGTCAAAAACATAACGGGAATATCCTTGGAATAATCCTCACTTCGCAGCATTTCAAAGACCTTCAGACCATTGGTTACGGGCATATCAAAGTCCAAAAGGATGAGATCCACGTTGTTCCTTGCAAGCCAGGTAATGGCCTGCATCCCGGATTTTGCCATGCCCACCCGGTAATCGTCCTTCAGCCACTCCTTCAGGATCTGCAAAAAGCTTACATCATCGTCCACCAGAAGAATGCTCTTTTTACGCTGTTCCTCTTCATGCTTATCCGAAAAGCTCAAAAGCTTTTCAATGAAAAGGTTCATATCCAGAGGACGCTCAAAGAACTCCGTAAACAGATGGCTGGGCAGGAAGGGTTCGATGTCATCCCTCTGCTCCTTGCTGCCGATGAAGATCAGAATACGACCTTCCTCGATACAAAGATCCTTCAGATAGATGAGTACCCCCTGGTTTTCCAGCATCTTGAAATCCGCATAGATCACAATCTGATCCACATCCGCCTGATACTTTTCGATCTCCTTGATCTGATAGGAAATTTCATGTACCTCGAAGCCGTTCTGATTCATATTCTGCACAAGTGCATTCACCATAAAGGTCCTGTCCCCGCGGATCAGTAAAACCCTGTTCATACCTTATTTTTAGTAGCAGACTGTATTATAAGTGTAAAAGTGGCATAAAATATATGTTTTAAACCTCTAATACACAAAATAATGTCTACTACGTTCTCCTTTCTAACTGTTTCTTTAGTCGTTCATTTTCAGATTTAAGTTCTTTATAATCGACTAACTGTATAATAAGTTTCTCTTTATCTTCCTCTAGCTTCTTGACCTGCATTCGCAGAGTGGCTATTTTATCATCCTTAAGCTGCATCTTGTCCTTTTTTACAGCTATCACACCATCCAACGGACTTGCCTTTGAGATAGCTCTAAGGCTTAAAATACGCTCTTTAAGCTGTGCATTGTTATAAAGAGTTGCCCTTGATACACCTGCCTCTTTACAGACAGTTTCAAAATTGATAGGTTTACTCTTCCTTTTCAGCTTATCTATAGCCTTATTAACCTTATCAATGGTTTCTTTATTCTTTGCCTCAGCATGAGCTTTGATGCCAGCCACCTGACTATCCGACACTTTCTTTGCCATCCAACTGTACCTCCAGACTTTCTACCAATGGTTTTAAATACTTGTGTTTGATGTACTGTCTTTGCCATTCACGATCATGTCCTAGTTCTTTTAGCCTTGTCATTTCTTTTTCAAGAAAATCAAGCTCATCTTTCAAGATAGGATAGAACTGAACCTCGGTTATGTAGTTGGGGCAGTTGTAAAAGAAACAGCCATCTCCATCACTACAATTACCTCTTCTAAAGTCATACAGGCAAACCCCGGTAGGAAGGGGATTAAAGCTCATTGTCTTGGATAGATTCGTGATAACATCATCAATCTCTTCCTCTGTCTTTCCATGAAAAAGAGTATCGAGTTTACCTTTAATTTCCTTTGCACGAAGTCCGGCAATCTTAGACTCAGGGCTTAAGATCATATCAGAATAGATTTCTTTGACCTCTTCCTCCTGTAAGGTAAGATAGTGTGCTGTCATTTCAACGGAAACGTGTGAATACTGTTTCATAATCGTAGCAATAGGCACTTTTCTCTTGATCAGTTCTCTTACAAAGGTTGCTCTGAACTGATGAGAAGTGAGTGGATAAAGATTGCCTTTATTGTCCCGAATGTCGTATCTTTGAACGAAGCCTTTTAATTTTCGATCGCTCCAATGAGTTTCAGTATAAACTGCAATTCTATTGTTCTGAGACAGCACCTTACAAAGAAATAGTTCCTTTAAGCCACTTTCCTCACGCAGTTCTGCCGTTGCTTCTGAAAGCTCTGCAATGACATTTTTAACAAGTTCATTGATAAATACCTTATGGATGATAGGCTCGCCTTTTTCGGTCTTACCAAGTGTTACTTCCATGTAGTCATACCCATCAGATGTGCGTTTTACACAGCCTTCCCTTATAGATAAAACCTCATTGATACGAAGTCCTGTCTGACTCTGAATGATAATGCCTGCCTTTGTAAGTATGTCTTTTTCATCATGTACTGCATGATACAGAATCTTATCAAACACATCCTCTGGAATAGGCTTGGTCTTGTTGGTTCTCATAGACTTCTGCGTAGGCCACAACTGATTAGCGGTCTCTGTCTTTGGCAGATGGAACTGTGGTACATTCCATCCCTTTATCTGCCCGATACGGATGATTTCTTCGACCACATGACAAGACATAAAGCCCGTTTGTTGTGCAACCTTCTTTTCATCCTTCATCCAGATATTGAAGTTAAGATAATCTTCTAATGACACATCTGCAAAACTGTGCATACCGTTGATAGAGCAGTATTCAATAAACAGTGGAAGATTGCCATTGATATAGTTTCTTGCCGTCCTAGGCTTTACCTTCCCAAGTTTATGATAGGTATACTGTTTCACAGTTTCCTTTATGTCTGCATCAAATATGTATTCAAAATGGATATATTTTTTTGATTCATTTGTAGTTTTAGCAGTAATAAAAGGTCTTAGATCCCATGTATCATCACTATACTTGGAATCACCTATCATTATACTGTTTATGTCTGTATCAGGCTCCAAAACCTGTAACTGTAACGCCAAGTTAGCTGACATTCTGTAACTCCTCCAATCTTTTAATAATGACCTTTAACACCTCAATAGTAGGTATGAAATGTTCCGCGTAATGCTCGCCATATATAGCACCTTCTTCAAGCTGCCTTTCAAGGTTTGCCAGATGCTTTTTATGAGCCTCCAAATACTCCGGTGTTGTAATGTAGCGGCTGCAAGTATAGCATTTCTGCCTTTTCAGTAGTCTGTCACAAATCTCCCCATCCACGATAGGCTTGGTACAGTAACCATCGCACATACAAGCGCCTTTATCCTTGTTCGCCTTGAACCATTCAAACTCGGATAGATTATCAAAAGCACTGCTTTGGATCTGATTGATGTTTCCGATAATACCTACATTCTTGAAAACCTCTGCTCGTTCCTTATCCTTTACGTCTACGTAGAAGCGCTTTGTAACGGAAGGATCTGAATGCCCCAAAACCTCTTGAATGACATTTAGGTTAGTTCCTTTTGAAAGCATATCTGTTCCAAGAGTGCGTCTGAACTGATGACTTGTAAGGTTGTAGTATTCACCATTGGCATCTTTGATGTCGTTGTCTCGGATGAATTTATTAAACCAAACTTGTGTAAATGTACTTTTCGAAATAGTTCTAACTAAGCCTGCAAATTCACTTTTTGGCACTCGCCATATCATCAGTGTGTCTTTATCTTTTTCATCAGCTTCTTCACGAAGCTCAGAAGTAATCTCAATAAGTTTATCTATAGCAGCCACACATTCACTTCTGACAGGCATAGGAGCCTTGTTTTTACGTCCTTTATGCTGAAGCCACTCGATAGTATATCCGCTAATCAGATGTGGCTTAATGCAGTCAATACGGAGTTTTAAGAGGTCTCCAATACGCATTCCTGTCGATTGAAGGATAATGATGCCATACTTAAGATATGGGTTTTCTTCCGTTCTAAGAGCCTCATTTATCTGTGCTACTACATCATCTGGAATGAAGTCGATCTTGAGCTTACGATTGACACCTGTGTACTCATTTCCTGTAAAGATTTCTGTTGTAGGAACATCGTTAGGTCTATGTAGCTGACACCAACGGATAACAGATTTTAAGACATCTAGGCACACTTTTTGATAATTGTAAGATAGTGGTTTCTTCGTCTTTTCAGATATAGTCATGTGCAAATACGATATATACTTATCAATCAGCGCATTATCTAAATCGTTAAATGAGACAATTCCATTATTGTCTGCATATCTTACAAAATTCATAAACCAAGAAGATACTTCGCCATATAAACGTTCTAACGATTTGTTCCCAACTCTGTAATTCTGCCATACATAGTCCTTCACAACATCCTTGATTTCTCTGCTTGAAATATAGGAAAAATCAAACTTATAGTTTCTTCCATAGTGCTGTGAATCTTTATCATTATCAACGATGTTCCATACATCACCATCTGGTCTATTTGCCATCGAAGTCACCTCCAATCAATGTACTCTGATTCCAATACCTTGAAAGGCTGTCCTCGATATATGGATTGGAAAGATGAGTGTATTTCTGCGTAGTAGAAAGATGTTCATGCCCCATGATCATTCTTACAACGCTTACATCCATTCCAGACTGAACAAGGTTGGAGCAAAATGTATGTCTCAGATCGTGGAAGTTAAAGTCAATACCAACTTCTTCCTGCACTTTCTTTAACTTATCGTAAGCTGCACGATATGTAAGCTGTTTGCCAAGCTGTCTTTTTTGTTCTGAAACAAAAATGTAACTGTGATCTGTGTCGATAAGGTTTCTTTCTTCCATGATGAAATCATCAAGTTCTTTGATAAGAGACATAGGCACATATAGATCCCTTGTCTTTCCCTTTGACTTGATCTGCTGAAAACAACCAACAAGCAGTGACATATCCGGTACGGGAACAGAATCTATTTCTAGGTCTAAAACCTCCTGTATTCTAGCCCCTGTAAGGTAAAGCATCTTGTACAAAAGAATGTCCCTGCGCTTGTTTAATCGGCTCAGGAAAAGCTCCATTTCATCATCGGTTACAAGGTTTATCTTGTAGTCACTTTCCTTGACCTTGAAGATAGACTGCTTTGTTTTGTTATCAGACCTTGCGTGTTCAAGAATACCTTTAAAAGCATTAAAAGGTCTGTTTACATCGTGCATTAGCATCGGATTGTCTATTTCCTGCATATCAGCTTCAAACTGATAAAACATGTGAATCGTACTCAGAATGCGGTTAATGGTTCTGTTAGTCCTTTTGCTTTCTTTGT
>JAEEKV010000040.1 GCA_016282595.1 Lachnospiraceae bacterium | reverse complement strand
CCGAAGATCGTTAAGGACCTTCACCGGAAGAAAGATCTGATGCTCCGTTTCATCAAAGGGCATATACTCAGCGGATACGCTGTCTCTGTAATCTATAACAATCTCTGATAGTGCAAAAGGAGTATTCCCCAGCTTTTTCAGAGAGGTTTCAATCTGCTCTTTTGTGGAAGGATGGCTCTGTGCCGTCTCCAGGGGGCCACTTTTTGCAGAGGCCTCGAAGACATTCTGCTTGCCGGCCACAAACAAAGTAAACTCAATCTCTCCCCCAAGGGTCAGGTTTAGTCTTCCGGATACGGGAATCTTCTCAGGGATCATGGCTGTGGTATCACTTTCCCGCCTTGTTTCCCCCGCTTTGCTTGGAATATTCTTCGTTCCGTCTTCCTGCTTGCTTCCCTGATAACCGGATCTGGAAAGCAGCACCATATCCCGTCCGTTATGACGATTCAAATAACCCGTTTCCATACCACCGCGGTTAAAGCGGGTTTGTAAAAAGAGAAGGTCCTTCGGATCCACCTTGATCTCTTTTTTCTCTGCATATTGATCCATGTACCTGTGGTACAAAGAAGTAACCGAATATACATATTCGGGAGATTTCATTCTGCCTTCGATCTTAAAGGAGTCAATACCAAGCTCCAAAAGTTCTCCCAGCAAAGGAAGGGCGCAAAGATCCTTTAAGGACAACTGATACTGAGAACCATTTTCATTGAGGCGCTTTTCTCCCAGGTAACAATCATAGGGCAATCTGCAGGGTCCGCCGCAGCGTCCACGATTTCCGCTTCTGCCACCCAGCATGGAGGAAAACAGACACTGTCCGGAATAGGCATAGCACATGGCACCGTGGATAAAGACCTCCAGCTCCAGCTTTGTAGCCTCTCGCAGGTCCCTTAGTTCCTTCAGGGAAAGCTCTCTGGCAGGAACCACCCGGCTGACGCCCTCTTTTTCCAAAAGCTGCAAAGCCTTAGGTCCTGTCAAGGTCATCTGGGTGCTGGCGTGGAGCTCCAGATCAGGAAAGATGTCATGGAGCAGCGAGATCACACCAAGATCCGCTACAATGACACCGTCCAGCCCCTCCTCATAAAACGGTCTCAAAAAAGCAGGAAGCAAGTCCAGTTCCTGCTCCCTGACAAGTGTATTTACCGTAAGATATAGTTTTTTATGATACAGATGCGCCAATCGGATAGCCCGGATCAGCTCTGCTTGTGAAAAATTGTCCGCAAAAGCACGGGCGCCGTACTGATCGCCGCCTAAGTAGATCGCATCCGCTCCGCCGCTGATAGCTGCCAGGAAGCAATCCATATTGCCTGCCGGTGCAAGTAATTCTGTCATAAACGCCCCGATTGCTTTACTTTGCTTCGCTGCGGATCTGCAGATCAATAAGATCGTGCTTCAGATCCGTCATTTCCTGTTCCTTCTTTGCCAAAGCCTCTTCCAGCAGAGCGATCTGCTTTTTGGCTTTGAAATAATCATCCGCAATATTCAGCTCCAGCAATACCGACTGGGTATCACTGCTCTGATGATTAAAGGAATCATTCTTGGTATATTCCGCATACTTATTATTAATATAGAGCGCTACCTTCTGCAGGTACTCCTCACTCTCATATCCGCTGAGGGTATATACTCTTCCGCGGATCAATACCTCGGTATCTGTTTTGGCTTCCATAGTCAACTCCCTTTTCTTCACTTTGCAGGTTAGTCCCTAATACCACATTATACAACATTTTCCGCAAAAGGCAAGCAAAAATACCATATCTAGGGTTGTTGCGGCGCCTCTCTGTGAAAATGTGCGTACCCTAAGGGGGTTACCACCCTTCCTCTGGGGGTGCGGTTAATGAGTCCGTTCAGGATCAGATAGGGCTCATAGACATCCTCGATGGTGCCTGCATCCTCTCCCGTTGCAGCTGCCAGAGTATCCAGTCCTACGGGACCGCCGCCGAATTTATCGATCATGGTGAGCATGAGGTTTTGATCCACATGGTCAAGGCCCAGCTTATCCACATCCAAAAGGTCCAAAGCAGTTCTTGCCACATCCAAAGTAATAACGCCGTCGTATTTTACCTGTGCAAAGTCTCTCACACGCTTTAAGATCCTGTTGGCAAGGCGGGGTGTTCCCCGGCTTCTTCTGGCAAGCTCGAAGGCTCCTTCGGGGTCGATCTCCACCTTCAAAACTCCTGCGGAGTGCTCAATGATGGTTGCCAGCTCGTCCACGGTGTAAAACTCCAGCTTATGGATGACGCCGAAGCGGTCTCTCAGGGGCGCGGTCAAAAGGCCTGCTCTGGTGGTTGCACCTACCAATGTAAAGTGCGGCAGCTCCAGTCTTACGGATCTTGCCCCCTGTCCTTTTCCGATCATGATATCAATGGCGTAATCCTCCATGGCGGGATACAGCACCTCTTCCACCTGGCGGTTGAGTCTGTGGATCTCATCCACGAAGAGTACGTCCCCTTCTGCCAGGGAATTGAGGATGGCCGCCATTTCTCCGGGCTTTTCAATAGCCGGGCCGCTGGTGACCTTGATGTGGGTGCCCATTTCGTTGGCGATGATGCCGGCCAGGGTGGTTTTACCAAGTCCCGGAGGGCCGTACAAAAGAACGTGGTCCAGGGCATCGCCGCGCTGTCTGGCTGCGTCGATGTATATCTTCAGGGTCTCCTTGGCTTTCTTCTGGCCGATGTAGTCCGCAAGGAGCTGGGGCCGCAGGGTCTCTTCTACGGGGATATCTTCATTTGTCAGGTTTGTCTCGATGATTCGTGTTGCCACATTGTTCTCCTTATATTTACTCCGCTCCCGGCTCGCAAGGATATTTGCTGCGCTCCGAATACGTCCTCGCCGCTCTGCGGCTCGGCCCGTAAATCGCGGTCAAATATCCTTGCCTTCGCCTCGCGCTCACTTATGTATCCTACTCCGCTTATCGCCTCCGCCGAGCGCTCACTTATCTATCTACTCCGCTCTTCGGCTTCGCAGATCATTCGCTGCGCTCCGAATACGACTCTCCCTGCTTTGCCGGTCGAGTCCGTAAATCGCGGTCAAATGATCTGCCTCCGCCGAGCGCTCATTTATGTATCCTACGCCGTTCTTCGGCTTAGCAGATGATTCGCTGCGCTCCGAATACGACTCGCCCTGCTTCGCCGGTCGATGGTCAACATCTTGCTATAACAGCAAGATGCTGACTCTCGCGGTGCTCGTCAAATACTTCGTGCTTGACTCGCTACCCGCGGAAATCGCGGTCGAATCATCCGCCTCCGCCGAGCGCTCATTGAAAATATTTACAAAAGATACGGCAGCGACTTCTTCAGGATGTCGTCGGCGCTCATGGATTCATCCGGCCTGCACTCGCGAACGGCGCGGGCAGCCTCGGTCGCACTGTAGCCGAGAGCCACAAGGGCTTCCACGGCGTCCTTCTGGTTGGCCATCATCTCTGCAGAGCCGACAGGATCGTTTCCAGCCAGCAGGGAAATGCCCTCTGCACCGGAAGGGATATCCAGGGATACTTTATCCTTAAGCTCTAAGATGAGTCTCTCTGCGGTCTTCTTGCCGATCCCCGGCACTTTGGATAAGGTTTTGATATCCGCCGAGTAGATCGCAAAGCGAACCTCTGAGGCATCCAGAGACGACAAAAGCGCCACGCCCGCTTTGGGCCCGACGCCGCTGACTGTGATCAGTTTTTTGAACAGTTCCAATTCTTCCTTGGATGCAAATCCGATTAGCTGGAAAGCATCCTCCTTCACATAGGTATAGGTGTAGATCTTCACCTCGCTGCCGAGCGCAGGCATGGCTCCGATCAGGCTGCTGCCCACAAGGATCTTCATTCCGAGTCCGTGAACATCTACGGTCACGGCACCCTCTTCGATCTCGGCCAGCATTCCCCTTACATATCCGAACATATGCTGTTCCTCTCTATATCATATTTTTGTTTGTTTCCCCGTCAGGTATCTGCTCACTCTTTTATGAAGAATGCCCGCCAATATGCCGTTGCATGCTCCGGTGATCAGTCCCAAAACAAGCAATATCGGCAGATGGCTTCTTACGGCATAAGCCGAGAAGAAAAATGCTGCCGCCAGGCTTTGGCCCGCATTATGAAATACGCCTCCCAAAATCCCGATCCCGGTGATAGGAAGCAGCCCACTCCTTTTTCCCGCACACATAGCCGCAAAGGCAAAGGCTCCTCCGATCAGGGAGAAGGCCAGCGCCATGGGATTTGTAAAGAGCATGGCCGAAAGCAGGATCCTTACCAGATTCACCAAAAGGGCTTCCTTCCATCCGAAGGCGTACAGCACCCAAAGGATCAAAAGGTTAGCAAGTCCTAACTTAAATCCCAGGATCCCT
>JAEEKV010000039.1 GCA_016282595.1 Lachnospiraceae bacterium | reverse complement strand
GGAAACGGTATTCGCAGATCCACTTGTTTGCGTTGTTACTTTTCCTTCCAATCCGGTCACCGGCGCAGTCGATAATGCTTTCGCCGTAAAGGATTCTGATGCGGAAAGTTCGATCTTTCCATCAGCAGGAATCTGATCCTTCAGAATACCTACATAAACCACATCCTGCATGTTTTTATCAGCGGCCAAACCGGATCCGATCCATGTTGTGATTTCCGTACTGTTGGTTACAGCTTCCACATCCTTACCATCATCATCCTTGAAGGTCTGAAGCTTCGGTGTGATCTTGGTCCAGGAAGGAATGTTATTTACGGATACGGAATTCATAAGATCGTCAATCTGATCCTCATCATCCGGGGTCAACATGATCATCGCACCCTGTCCGTCAGGGATGTCTGTCTTATCAACCATAACTGTAGCAGTGGTTGCTCCTGTCTGGGCATCCAAGGTTTCCTCTACAGTCTCGCTTTCCAGACTGCGGATATTGGTGGCTACCACAGCCGCCATCTGTGAACCGTCTTCCAAGGTTACGATCTCCGGCTCTCCGATGATTTCCATACCATACTGGGACTCCAGAGACTCACCGGCCTCTGATAAGATCTTCTCCCAGTCATACTCGGGAGCAGAACCAAAGTCCGCTTTCAATTTGTACTTGTCAGGCAGAATATAGATAGCCCTGCCATATCCAAGCCAGCACTGTCCCGTAACACCGATACCGCCCTGGATCGTCATTCCCTGCAAAGGATTGGCGTTCCTTGTTGTCACATTGGTACCTTTGATGCAGGCATCAAGCTGTGCTCCTGCGATATCCGTCTTTATGATGGGAACCCTGAACAATACGCCTGCTGTTCCAACCAGTCCAAGCTCTGAATAGGCCTTATTGATCGGTTGATTTTCTGCAACTACCACATTTCCTCTGAGGTTCATGTGACCTCTGATGGCTTCCACAAAGAGTTTCTCAAAATCATCCAACTTATCATCTTTGGGGATCAGAGCAATATCCATGCCCATTTCACCTGCAAATTCATAACCCTGGTATGAAACACCATCTTTATTGACGGTCTTATCATTCAATGTAAAGCCGGCACCGAGATTCTTTATAATCTTGATCTTTGTGCTGGTATTCGGCAGCTTAAATCCAACATCTTCACCCTGAAGAGACAGCTTGCTGGGGCCTACATACAGACAAAGATTGCCTTCTATTACTTCCAAACACTTACCGGTCGCATTGATCTTAACCACAACGGGAGGAATGGATACATAACTGCCCTGTACCTGACTTGCAATGTTATAAACACCGCCGCCACCGCCTGTCAGTTTCACAACTGGGGTAGAAGGTGTGATCATGATCCCCGCAGCATCATTTGTCACATTAATGGCAAATGAAAGATTATCCGGACAAAGCGAACCATTCTGCAGGCGTACCATATCCAGTCTGGCATTGGTTTCAAACATGTTTTGTACACTTATGGTCAGGTCAAAATTGTAGCGTTCATTATCCTTAAAGGTACTGATATCCGCATTGATCTCGGAACCGCCAAGACCAAAGATGGAGAAGCCTTCCGTTTCCTTCATTCCGGGGGGTCTTGAAGGAGCTTTCACCATTCCGCTGGCTTCCAGACCGTTAATGCTGAAGTTTTTGCCATTCTGGCCGTAACTCAGTCTCTGCATATCTACATTGGCCAGGAATAGATTGATTCCCAGGCTTCCGGAGAATACCAGCTCACCGCTCTTGGCCAGAGCTGCCTGATTTACCTCTATGCCGTATCCGGGAATACCGCCGTTTACAATGGCATCATTCTTTTCCGGGTCGATGGTAAATACCACCCCGTTAGCCACTGTTCCCTTTTCCGTATCCTTCAGGTTATATCCGGCAAATTTGAAGCTGTCGGTAACTGCATCAGCTTTAGGTATATAGCATTTAAAGCTCGGTGTCTGAAGCTGTACTTTATTGCCCGGGAATTCCCAGGTGCCATCAGGCTTTAAGCAAACATCGATCTTCTTGCTGTCCCGCATTCCTTCCTGGGTCTTATCCCATGAAAGAGTCATGGTGGAACTCAGTTTTACAGCGCCGCCTTTGAAATGGTAGATCCCCTGGGTATCCTTCTCGTAATCACCATGATAGATCGCCACGGCATCCTGCTGTATCTTACTCTCATTATCCGTTTCGTAGACTTTATAGTTTTTGCCGTCTTTCCTCACGTACAGGTATCCTTTACCGCCTACTGTGATATTGTCGGCCTTGATCATTTCTGCTTCGGTGGCATCTAAGGACATCTGTTCCATCTGTTTCTTGGAGTACAGATTTCTGAATCCCCAGAGCCCTTCGCTGCTGACCTCACTCACACTCTCATTGATACCGTTATTGAAGCAATGTCCGTAGGCAGTCAGTACTCTGTTTTGATATTTCACATAAGAGGGATAAGTTCCCACTTCATGCCCTTCTACTCCGTTATAACCTGATGCATCGCTATAATAATGGTAATTCGTGGATGCGGCAACAAAGGGTGCGGCAAAGCTATAGCTGTCACTATACACTTCCACGATCTGATCAAATCCGGTTGTATTGAGACCACCGTTGATAATGGATGTATAGGTCCGGCGATTTCTCGAATCATACAGGCCGTAATATTTAGTATCATACCACTGCGCACTTACGGTAGGTGCAGCGGGATCCACATCCTTATGCCCCATTTTGGAGAAATCAGGATACTCGATGGTCATCCTGTATTGATCACAGGGGCCTTCTATCATTGCATTTTCAATGTAATCATTTTTAGGCGATTCCCAGAAAACGCTTTTTGTTTGGACCGCCCAGTTACTGGTGTAATCATCCGGATCCCACTCTTTATGTTTCGGAAAATTGGATTCTGTTTCCGTTCCCTTATCCACACGGACAATGGTAAAATAGGTTTTAATATTATAGTTTTCATCCTCCATATAGGGAGTGATCGAAATCGTTCTGCCGGCCAGAATATCATCTCCGGAATTCAGATTTCTCCAATGCGCATTATAGTTTTTAAGATTTCTCCAGCCCCTACCATTCTCATTGATCTGATAAATCAGCTGCTGCTGACCAAACTCATCCAGGTTGGTAGGATTGCCATCCTTATCATAGTTGATCATAGCCGTCGGAATCGTATGACAGGTCTTGCAATTCCGGTTGCCATCTCCGGTGAAGCAAACATCAAAATGCAGATAATCATTCTCCACATAGATGTACTGGGCACCCTTATAGGTAAAGTACCCGGACCGCAGTTTTTCCTCTGCGGTGGAGTTGGTGATCGTACGGATAGCACCGATATATGCCATGGCATTTTCCGGCATCACGGTGATCACCATGATGGCCATCATAAACAACGCCAACAGCCTTTGGCCGATCCGCTTTTTGTGACTGGTTCGTTTTTTGCTGTGCATCTTATCCCTCCCCTTTGTGGGGGTCAGACCCCATGAACAAATTATGAACGGAGTCTGACCCTAAATTGTTTTATTTAATCCGGACTGCCTTGGGTAGTCCTTTCTTTCTGAAGATGGTGGTGTAGAGTTTCTTCTTGGCTTTGGGCACTTTGATGGTTACCTTTTTGCCTAAGCCCTTGAAGGCACCTTTCTTAATGCCTGCGGCGGTCAAAAGCTTGGTCTGTATGGTGATGGTCTTCAGGTTACTATCACCCTTGAACAG
>JAEEKV010000038.1 GCA_016282595.1 Lachnospiraceae bacterium | reverse complement strand
CCATGGGATTTAAATTCACCGAAAAATCCGTATGCACTTTGTTTCTGTAGATATCTCCGCCATGTGCCATATCAGTATCCTTATAAAGACCTAAGCTATGATCCGTCCATAAACCTTCCCTGCACTTTTATCATGGCATGGGAAGGATGCTTATGATTACCGCCATGATTCCAACCAGCACCAGTGCCATCAGCATTTCCGTAGCATACATCAAACGGTTTGCCCGTTGGATATCGGAAGGTTCAGCCTTTCTTTTCTCATCCCCGATCACAGGCTTTTCCACCACTTTCCCCCCATAGGTGTGGGTTCCCCCAAGCATCAGTCCCAGCGCTCCGGCACAGACACTTTCCGTTTGGGCTGAATTGGGAGAAAGGTGATTATATCTGTCCCGCTTCCAGATCCTGAAGGCATCTGCTCCGGAATAAGCCCTGCTAAAACATCCCAGTAAAAAACTGCTGCCGATCATAAAAAGTGCGCTGATCCTTGCAGGCACATAATTCCACACATCATCCGCCTTTGCCGCAAAGCATCCGAACCTTTCATATCGTTCATTTTTGTATCCCAGCATGGAATCCATGGTGTTGACCGCCTTATACAAAAAGCCCAACACCGGCCCCCCAAGCGCCGTATATAACAAGGGAGCGATGACACCATCGGAGGTATTCTCCGCAACGGTTTCCACTGCTGCTTTCGTCACATCCTCCCGGGAAAGCTCTGCCGTATCCCGTCCTACGATCATGGAAAGGGCCTCTCTTGCTCCCTGCAGATCCTGATCCTTCAGCTTCTGATGGACTGCCATACTTTCCCGATAGAGACTGGTTGCCGCCAGAGCGTAGCAGGTCAACACCGCCTCCGCCCCAATTCCCAAACAGGGATGCAGCAGATAGCTCCCTGCCAAAATAGCACCCGATAAAAGTGCTGTTACCAGCACGACCACGCACCATAGCCAAAAACCAGCCATAGGGGATTGCCGATAGAGCCTTTTTTCCAGCAAACTGATGAGCCGACCCATGGCTCTCACAGGATGTGGTATGCCATGTGGATCTCCGATGATGAGATCAAGCAGGATTCCCAGGCACAAGGCGATGGTATGAAACAAGATGTATTCCCTCATCCTCAAACTCCAACTCCAGACGATAGCCGCCCAGATTATCTGTCATAAACTCGTAGTAGGCCTGTCCGGTCAAATAACTCAGGACAGCCATAATGGTTCCTCCGTGACAGACAACTGCCACCCTTTCCTCTATCTTCGGATCTCCCAGGGCTTTGCAAAACCCGTCATAGGATCGTTTCTGAAAGCCTTCCAGCCCTTCCCCCTCCGGGATCTGCTTTATCCCTCCTGTATCGATCCAATTTTGATACACTTCGTTTCCATTCAGCTCGTTATAATTTTTCCCTTCGAAGATCCCGAAATCCATCTCTGCCAGATCTTCGATAAGAGATAGCCCTGCATCCTCAAACAGGATCTGCGCCGTCATCCGGGCTCGTTGCAGTGGGCTTGCACAGACTCTGAAAGCTTCTTTGGAAAGGAGGGTTGTCCAGGCTTTTTTTGCTTCCTCTGCTGCCAGTATGCCCTCCTCTGATAAGGGTTCGTCTGTACGTCTTCCGATGTAGCGTTTTTCGGCATTCCCTTTGGTTTGTCCGTGCCGGATCAAATATACGCTCTTATGTGCCATGAGGGCTGTCCTTTCCTTTCTTTTCCCCTGCCGGGCTTTTGTACTGACTATCTGAAAAGATACATTCCCGTTGCCAAAAGCACCGCTGCCAGGATCTCTGCGGTTGTTAAAAAAAAGCCCGCCGTATCTCCGCTTACGCCTCCAAACTCCTTATAAGACCTGTAACGGTAAAGAAGCACTGCTGCACCATAGCCCGCAACCGGAAACAGCGTAAGCAAAGGATCCAGATATATCATGATCCCCAACATAACAAGCAACTGCAAACTAAGAAAAGTGATGGGCCCTCGTTTTTTTCCCTTTGTTTCTTCATAGAGCATGCCTTCCTTTTTGGCCTTTTGAAAGCACAGTGCAGTCAATCCGGAAAGACATCTGGAGACCCCAAAACAAAGGCCGTACAAAAGAAAGATTTTAATATCTGAAGCAGGATGCAGCAGGATCGCCGTCATGGCTGCTGCGTTTATCAGCCCCCACTTTACAAGGCCGATGATGGCAAAGGCCCCGATATGGGGGTCCTTTAAGATCCTTTGCTTTTCCTCGGGGGAAGCATAGGAATGCAGGGCATCCTCTACATCCAAAAAACCGTCAAGATGGATCCCTCCGGTAATTAGCACCGGAATCGCCAGAGTCAGAAGAATCCGGACGGCGGAAGGCAGACTTGAAATCGTCGGGATGCAATTGATCCCTGCCACAAGGGCTCCGATGACAAGCCCCACCAGGGGAAAGAAAGTCAGACTCTCCGACATATCCTCGTCCTTCCAGTCAAAACGAGGCATGGGAATCCTGCTGTACAGGGTAAATGCAATTGCAAGCTGTCTGAATATCTTCAATGCTGTTTCCTTTCTACAGGGTATTGCCTCTGAGATCGTAAACCTTCTCTGCCATAGGGATCAGTTTCTCATTTACCAGGTCCAAAAGCCTGATGTAAAGTTTTGTGGAGTCATCATAGCCGGGAGCATCCTTTTCATAGGTGTTGCTGACCAGGATCAGATGATGCACTTTTTTTGCCAGCTCTACTATATCGGATAGGATCTCATGGGAAAGGTGCTCGCAAAAGGCTTCCTCTTCTTCTTTTTCCGTCCTATCATCAGATCTGGCCGGATT
>JAEEKV010000037.1 GCA_016282595.1 Lachnospiraceae bacterium | reverse complement strand
GTTTCAAAGGTATTGATGTCATCTACATAGGCATGGATGGGAACATTTTTATCCTTCGCCAGACGCAGTGTTTTCCGTATGCCGTTTTCCGTCACATCAAAAGCCGTTACGCTGTAGCCCTTGGATGCCATATATACTGCGTCCTTTCCTTCCCCACATCCGATATCCAGCACTTTTTTATCAGCCCCCGGAGGGCAAAGGGCAATCAACTCATCGCAGAATCCCGCGGGCTCCAGCCCCCAATAATAGTCCTCTCCTTCATACCATTTTTCATAGTTTGTTCTGATGTTGCTCATATCTTATTCCCCTTCTTATACATCAAAAAGTTAACGCCGACTAACCAATTGTTATTGCATTAGCCATTTAGCCCCAGATCATTTGTTTTATCATCTCTTCATTCATGTAGGAAATTATACTACATTTTGCAGTTTTTGACATGGGGAAAATAGGAATAGAGCTCGGCATTGATGCTATCGCATGAATATGAAAAAAGCTCCCGAATCTCGGGAGCTTTTCGCAGCCAGTAGGGGAATCGAACCCCTGTTTCCGCCGTGAGAGGGCGGCGTCTTAGCCGCTTGACCAACTGGCCTTATGCGCTTTTTTGAAGCGACCTTTGTTATATTATAACAGGTTACGGAAAAATGCAAGCATTTTTTTCATGTTCTTGCATTTTCTTATGCTTGATCCACACCACGGGCCTGTTTGATGCGCCGTTTATCGGCATACATGGCATCATCTGCCCGCCTAAGGGCCTCATCCACGCTCTCTCCGCTTCTGCTGTTATACACTACCATTCCGCAGGCTATGGAAACTTTTTCCTCCGGACTTTTATCAGAAGCTTCAATCTGCGCCAGTGAAGATTTGAAACTCTCAAGGAGTGAATCTCTGTTGTTGTAATCTTTTCCCCACAAAACCGAGAAGAACTCATCTCCACCAATTCTGAACACAATACTGTGAACAAAGGTCTCGCAGATCAGCTGGCATCCATTTTTGATATACTCATCGCCCTTCTCGTGTCCATAGGTGTCGTTGATCTTCTTCAGATCATTCAGATCGAACATCACAAAGGCCGTATCTGCATGGTCTCCGGATGCGATCCTATCCTTCAGACTCAGCATGTAGCTTTCATACGCCACACGGTTTCTGACCCCCGTCATGGGATCCTTGTTTAACAGATCCGACAGTCTGTCATTTAAAGCGCTGAGCTTTAAGTTTTTCACATAAGTTTCCAGAATATTGTTCATCGAGGACTGGAAATCCTCATATATGTTCTTTTCGATATACGGTATCTCGTCCGACATCACCATATAGCCGCAAACGAAGCTCTTTACATAGAGCGGCAGAAAGACATACATATGCTCCTCGCCATCCTGCGGAAGCTCCGGAAGCAGCTGCTCTCTGATGTTGATGCTGCGCGCTTCGTAATGGGTCTTTTTATATTTTCCGATGAGCATATCCATATGGTCGGAATAGGTGTACTTCGGCAGCTCCTCAATCTCACATTCTCCCAATTTACCGAGATTGGGATCGATGAATACAAAGAACGGATTGCCTTCCTGACCGTCGTTTTCGTAAAAATACTCCTGCAGGCTGTCCTTCAGCGTGGCATAGCGCTCGGATTTGAGCACGGCATTTTCCATATAGTGGAGCCTTCCCCGTCTGAAGCCTGCTCTGGCCTGATCACTCGGGATCTGTCTGCAGATCTCCCGCCTTAAGGCATCTCTTTCCGCCGTCACATCACAGCCGCAGCTTTCTCCGATCACAAATTCGCAGGGAATATAATGCTTCGATGCTACCTGTTTCCCGTCAAAAACAGCCGCCAGACATTCCGCGGTCTTCTGCCCCATCGTTTCAAAGGGCTGTGCCACAGAGGTCAGAGACGGATAAAAGGTTTTCGACTTCATGGTTCCGTCGAAGCCGGTCAAAAGTACATCACCGGGAACATTGTATCCGTTCTCTTCCAGAACAAAGCTGATGAAAAAGGCTGTGGCATCATTGGCGCACATGATCACATCCGGAAGCTTTTTCTTTTTTTCTATCATCTCCCTGATATGCCGGGTCGCCGACATCACATCCCAGTTGGAGTATAAAACATCGGCATCTGAAAAGTCCACTCCGTGCTCATGGCAGGAATCTTTTGTCGCCCTGAGTCTTTCGTTGGAATCAAAATGATCCCGGGGACCTGCAATAAACAGGATCTTCTCCACATGGTGGTTCTCAATCATATGATCCACCAGGGGTTTCATTCCCTTATATTGATCCGAATAGATGGAAATGGCGCCATTCAGCACCTTGCCGACGGTGATAAAGGGAATCCCCGCCTGTTTGCAGCGATTTACAATGCCTTCGTTGACATGGGCAAAATCCAATCCGGGTGCAAAAAACACAGCCGCATCAAACTGATCCAGCACAGGCAATTCATAAATACAGCACTCAGATTCGTTGTGGGCCATTCCATAGGCATCATGGCCCATGAAAAGATACAGATCCGCATTCTGTCCCAGAATGTTCTCCTTTAAGGATCCCATGTAATAGCGCAGGATATCCGAACCCCATCCATTGGCAAATACCGCTACTTTTTTCTTCATGCTCAATCTCCCCAAAAGTCAATCAGAAAACATACTCGCTCATCGCTTCAGTGTATTACATTTCATTCTACCATCAATTTCGCCGCTTGTCATCGGTTGTTTCCATCAATCACGTTGCATATCTCTTCTAAATCTCTTTTACCCCTCACTACCTGTGGCTGCTCCTGCAAACCGCAAACGCAGACGTTTCATAATGAGAAAATACGCCGGAACCAAAAACAGATCCGCCAAAAGCCAGGCCACGGGGGATGCAAAGCAGGCTGCCACATAGCCGAATAGGGGAACGAAGAAAAAGCCCATCATGGCTCTTGCGATCATCTCTCCCACTCCTGCAAAAATAGCCAGCCCAGAAAAACCCAGTCCCTGAATGGTGAAGCGCACCACATTCACCAGCGTTAACAGGAACATAAAGGAATTGTTGATCAAAAGATACTGCCGAATGTTTGCAATGATGGCCACTTCTTCCCCTGACACAAACAAAAGAGCAAACTGTCTGGCAAAGACCACCACCAATAAAATACCAATGACGGAATAGGCAAAGCCCAGAAGTACCGCATCCCGTATGCCTTCGTCGATACGATCCAGTTTTCCCGCGCCCACATTTTGTCCCGCAAAGGTTGCCATGGTGGAGCCAAGTGCATCCAAAGGGCTGTATAAAAAGATATTGACCTTGATGGCTGCCGCACTGGATGCAACAAAGTCAGAACCCAGCTGATTCACGGAGCTTTGCAGGATCACGGAGCCGATGGCCGTAATGGAATACTGCAATCCCATGGGAACACCCATGGTGCAAAGCTTCATAATATAGGTTTTATCCGGTTTTTTCTCTTCACTGGTAAGCACCAGAAAATCATAATGCTTTTTAAGGAAAACCGTGGCAATCACACCGGAAACTGCCTGGGAAATAATGGTTGCCAGGGCTGCACCTCTTACACCCATGGGCTTTATCAGCAAAAGATCCAGAATGATATTCAGCACAGAGGAAAAGATCAGAAAATAAAGCGGCGTTTTGCTGTTCCCAAAGGACCTTATGATCCCCGAAGCCATGTTATAAAGGATAGTTGCCGGGATTCCCAGAAAGATAATGAAAATGTAGCTTGCGGAAAGTTCGATGATGTCCGAAGGGGTTTTCATCCAGGTAAGGATCTGCCTGCACATGAGGCAAACAATGGTGGTTACCGTCACGGCAAAAAACGCAGATGTATAAACACTGTTGGCAATATACCTTCGAAGCCCCGACAGATCTCCCGCCCCGAAACGCTGGGCGATGGGGATTGCAAATCCGTTACAGATCCCGATGCAAAAACCCACGATCAGAAAATTGATGGAACCCGTGGACCCCACTGCTGCCAGGGCCTTGACCCCCAGCATCTTTCCCACGATCATGGTATCCACCAGATTATAGAATTGCTGAAACAGTATCCCCCCGAAGATCGGCAGACCGAATCCCAGTATCAAAGGAAGGGGCTTCCCGCTGGTTAGGTCTTTGATCTTTTTTTCACTTTGCTCCATACAGTATCATCCCCTCCACCGATACACTCTGCATTCATAGGGTCGCAGGAACCCACCGCTCTTTAGCACATCCCCTGTATGGGACGATTCATAATTCCCCAGTACCAGCTCCGCTTTTCGTCCCTCAATGCCCTTAGGTACACGAAAAGGAATGGCCAGGCGTGCAAAGGAACAAACAATGAGATAATGGATATTCTCCAGGCTTCTCTCATAAACAAAGACCTCCGGATCCTTGGGAAAATGCTCCTTGTAATCTCCGAATAAAAGGGTCCTGGACTGCTTGCGAAGCTTCAGGCAGGCCTTATAAAAATTGAGAACACTATCCGGATCCTGCTGCTGTCTTTGGACGTTGATCTTTGGATGATTATGGTTTACATAAAACCAAGGCTTCACCCCCTCCGGACAAAAGCCCGCATTGGGGCCCTCATTCCACTGCATGGGGGTTCTGGCAGAATCCCGACTGGATAAGTGGATCCGGTAAAGCCTTCTGGCCGTACTGTCCTTCACGTGATATCTGTGATAGTTGGTCTTGCTGGATACGTCCTCATAATGCTCGATCTTACCCAGACGGATGTTTGTCATGCCGATCTCCTGCCCCTGGTAGATAAAGGGGGTACCCTGTAAAAACAGGTAGCAGGCTGCCAGCATCTTTCCGCTCTGCTTATGGAAGATCTCGCTTCCGTAGCGGCTGATGATGCGGGGATGATCGTGGTTTTCCAGATACAGCGCATTCCAGGCCTTACCCGCCAGGCCATACTGCCACTTGGAAATGGCCTTTTTAAACTTAAGAAGGCTAAAGGGTCTGTGCATATATTCGGTATAGAAGCAATCCGCCATCATATGATCAAAGGAAAACATCATATCCAGACACTTATTCTCCCCGCAAAGGTATTTCTGCGCCGACTGCAGCGTAGTCATGGGCCCTTCGCCGATCTGGAAGCAGTCATATTCCTGACAAACCTTCCGAAACTGCCGGTTATACTCATAGATATGGGGACCGTCCTTATAATACATCATACCGTTGACGGCAGGAATAAAGGGCAGGCCGTTGGGAAGCCCTTCTTTTTTGGAAATGAAATTGATGACATCCTCCCGGAACCCATCTACCCCCATATCCAGCCAAAAGCGCATGATCCCTTCTACTTCCTCCCGGACCTTGGGATTGTCCATATTCAGATCCGGCTGCTTTTTAGCAAAAATATGCAGGTAATACTGGCCCCTTGTCTCATCATATTCCCAGGCCTTTCCCTCAAACAGG
>JAEEKV010000347.1 GCA_016282595.1 Lachnospiraceae bacterium | reverse complement strand
TTCCTGGCAGGTGTTTATCTTGTTTACATATTTTTTTCTTGAGTACTAGGCATGACTAGATTATACTGATAGTAGGATTGTGTATGATCTTCAGGATGTCAATAAATTGGAGCTTCCAAATATTAAACTTCCTTGGACAGGATAACAAATTCAGGTTTATGGAGGAATATACTGAGGATCTATTTGTGGAGTATATGCCGCTTATAGAAGTCGAAGATGGTTTTGTTCAATCTGGGTAGAAAGAAACAGGGTGGGCAAAAAAATATGATAAGGAAGAGAGACACAATGACTGATGAGCAAATATTAAAAGAAATCAATCCGGTATTTTTAACAGCACGTTCCTCAATCTATCGCTTTGCGCTTTGGGGAGACGAGACTGCAAAGAAAATTGTTGCTTTTCTTGAGAAGGACGGACCGAAGGAATTGTTCAGGAATGTACCGGATAAGATTACAGATCCGGCCAGGCTGGTGTTGATGTCTACGCTTGAAGCCAGATACAGGACGATGGGAGAAATCCTGAATAAGGAAAATCCGGGAGTTCTGCTGGATATCCCCTGCGGTTATACCATGCGGCCTATAGAGTTTGCCGGAAAAGGAATCCGCTACTTCGGAGCAGACCTGCCTGCGACCATCGCTGACATGACAGGGGCGGTGGATGCCATTCTTTCAGAAAGTGATAAGAAATATGTCCACATGGTCAGCGCCGATGCTACGAACCCGGAATCTGTAGAGGAAGCTCTTGCGGGGGTGGAAGACGAGGTATGTATTACTACCGAAGGACTGCTGTCCTATTTCACGGATTCTGAGATGGATGCCATCTTTGAAACCATGCGGCTGGTAATGAAAAAACGCGGAGGATGCTGGCTGACGCCGGACAGAGAGTTTGGCGATTATATGCAGATTGCCGCCCGGGTTGTGGCGAATGGGGACGATGAAATCCTGGAGCGATTCAACATGTACCGCGCGGAGATTGCAAAAAGGGCGCAGAGCAGTCTTGGAAAAAATGCTTTTATGTCAGGGACACTTGATGAGAGTATTCAGTACGCGAACAGGAAAGGTTTTCATGTTGAGCGCATCAATATCGGGCGGTATCTGCCGGATCTCAAATCTTTTGAGGGCATACGCGATGGCCTGATGGATGAACTGCGTGAAGCATGCATAAATCTTTCTGTCTGGAAGCTGACTCTGGAAGATAAAAGTAATGAAGAGAGAAAATCTGTAGGCTTCCAAATCGATACATACACAGAAGGGGATACATTGGTGATGGAGGTCTCCGGAAGACTGGATACCCTGACTGCGCCGGAGCTGGTGGCCCGGTTTGGTGAGGCTGGGAAGGTGCGGATTGATTTTTCTGGCCTGGATTATATCTCGTCCGCAGGACTCCGCTCACTTATGATCATACTTAAAAAAGTCGGCAGAGAGAATATGTCTGTGGTAAACCTTAAAGAAAACGTGAGGGAAATTTTTGAAACCACGGGATTTGCTGAACTGATGCTGTAGTTTTACTGCCCGGGTAATCAGGATTTGGTGAGGGATAACGTGAAAAAGGTATATGTAAATGCCCAGTGGCAGGGCGGGGCTGACCGATCTACCTATGATGGGGCGGAAGAACTGAGAAAATATCTGCCCGGACAGGACTATGTGATTCTGCCTGTTTCTACAGAGGAAGCCGAAATGGCTGTCATGAGAAATGGGATCAGGGATTTGATGTTTTATACCGGCAGATGCAGTCCGCTTAAGGGCTTATCTCCTGTGGTCGCCCCCTTAAGGGGGCACTGAAATATCAAGTTTTGGCTGGAGAAAACAATATGAATGTCTATGATTTTGACAAAACGATTTATCCCGGAGACTGTTCGATAGGCTTTTGTTTCTGGTGCATGAACCGCCATCCGAAATTGTGGTTCACGTTTTTTCCCAAGGTACTCATAAACCTGGTCCGCAGAAAAATGGGACTAATGCCGGAGTATCTGATGCAGCGTAAGTTCTTCGGATATCTGATGCTGATCGATGATTTTGATGAACAGATCAAACAGTATTGGGATAAAAACGAGAAAAAGATCGTCTCATGGTATCTTAAACAAAAGAGACCTGACGATCTGATCATCAGCGCGTCGCCGACCTGTATCATTGAGCCTATAGCAAATCGGCTTGGCGTGAACTTCATGGCTACAGAATTTGACCGTGAGTACGGGGTATTCGTCAACAACCTGATGTATGCGAAGGAAAAAGCGAAGTACATCATCGATCACGGATTTCCTGTGATTGATAATTTCTACTCCGATTCTCTTGCGGATACGCCGCTCGCCTTGTGCGCTGAAAAAGCCCATCTCGTAACCAACAACGCCAGCACGGTAATCGATTGGCCGGATCTGGACGCGGAAACGATGGGCGTGGTAAAAGAGAAAATCAACACAGGCTGGCGCATCCATCTGAAATGAGGTTTGGTTCATACTCCCGACCCTGAGAATAAAGATATATACGAACGCAACTATCGTGTGTTCAAAAATCTCTATAAGGCCAATGCCAGGAGCTTTAAGGAAATCAACAGCGGAGGAGTTTGAATTTTGATCGCTGTTATTTTTTCGGCAAGACGATGGCTGCGAATGTAAAGAGGTCGTTATGATTACGATGTACAGAAAACACAGCTCAACACCTGGATTACTATTTACCGTTGCCGTGGGTCTGTTCGGGTATGCCACGACATGGATCCTTTTCGGCGATTCGGAACTCTTCGCAAGGGTAGAGGCGTATCTATGGGATTTAGGTGTGGATACGTTTTGTGCCTTCATCAGTGCAG
>JAEEKV010000036.1 GCA_016282595.1 Lachnospiraceae bacterium | reverse complement strand
TCGGATTGATGATGTCATTAATCAGTTCCCGGTTCTTCTCCGCCATAACCCCGATATTCTTGAAATTCTCAAGAAGTACAGCACTATAAGCCTCCGCATTCGAAATCCCAAGAACCTCCGGGGATGACAAAGATCGGATTTGTATCATCCGCTCCACATACCCCTTTAGATTATAGGTAAACTCTTCAATATCAATCATGTTTTTGCTCATAAACATTCCCCTCGTTTATCCTTATTTTACAAGGTTATGCTTTTTCCTGTACGCTGCGAAGCAGCCTGTACGTATCCCTGTAGTTGTCTGCACGTCCCTGAGTGAGCAGGTATTCTATGTCGTCGTACACTTCTTTTTGTTCCAACAATTCCGGAAGCCAGGGTGCATATCTGGTTCCCGCCCCTTCCCTAAGTTCATTGATATAATCATGAAGGGACTTGCCCTTATTGTAGCTACGGCCTATCACATCGGTAGCAGCATCCATGCAGTCGGCACAAAGTGCCAGATCAAGAATGATCTTATACGGACTATTCGCGGTAATAAAATCTTCGGGATATCCCCCCTTGTCATTGTGCCATCTGTGATGTCCTCTTGCCACATCCGCATACGTCCTGGTGCCTTGATGAGCGGCAAGCAATTCTGCACCCATGACCGGGTGAGAACGGATTATATTGAACTCCATATCCAGTAACTTTCTTCCGTATATGAAAATCGTATCAATAATATTGATCTTGCCGAAATCATGGCAAAGCGTTGCGTGGTAGGTATAATGAAGGATCTCATCTTTTTTCGCAAGGACGTCATCAATACTGTCGCACCCCGGAAAACCGATGAAACGCTCCGGCTGCATACGCAGCAGATGATAGCAGAGACACTCTGAGATTTGTCCTTCCATATGGGAATGCACATAGGTGGGTGGATGAATCGCTGCCATACACTGCATCACAAAATCCTCAAAATCAACGCCGCTCGGAACATCTATAAATCTCTCTATAATCTGAGAATAATACTCAAGCATAAATGACAGCGTTCCGGTATTTGGTGCGCGGAAGAGGTAATCAACAAGATTCTGATAAAGGCGGCGAAGCATATGCATATCACGGGAACTCATGTTATCCGGATCCACCAGGCATAAAAGTTCAAGCGGTACAAGAACATTACTGAGTGAGCCAAAGAATCCGAAATTATCCTCGTCTCTCCCCTTATAAAACCGTTCAAGGAAATCCCTGTATTCTTCTTTACTTGTCTTTCCGGCCAAATAACGGCTTCTCGCAAAATATAAGGGACACAACTGGTAACTGGGTATCTTCCTAAAGTACTCCGGATCTGATTGCAAAAGCTCTTCCATCTCATGACTGCGTTTTTCTATACGTTCCAACAGATCCGGCGCAAACCTCTTAGCGTTATGCCCCTCCGTACTCTGCAAATAATACTCATAAGTCCTGAACAGATGGTATTTCCAATCGTAATCCGGAACAGCATTATGATAGAACTCATCTCCCGCCACCTCTATCATACGATCAAGGAGTTCCATGCAATAACGGTTCATTTTGTCGTCTTGATAACAGAAATCAAAAAAACAGGCTGAAAAGCGCGCATTTACCAACGCCAACTCCCTGGCTTCGGGATCGCTTATGGTTAGGAAAAAGTCCTTATCAAGCATACTTAAAAAAGATTCACAGAGTGCAAGACCTTTTTCAAAATACAGCTTCAGAATGGCCGGTTGCGAGGAAACACGACCGACCATGTTCAGCATCGAATAGCAAGTGACCGTTTCCGCATCCATGCGTTTTATCAGCAAGTTGACATCATTTTCCTTCTCGGCATCTTTAAGAAGCTTTTCATTTATCATCGAAGCGATGGGAAGATCAAGATTCTCAAAATCATCGTCCGTAGTTGCTACATTGAGCAAACGTTCCGAAAGCTCCATAAGCTCCTTTGCAACGGCCCGGTCAAGTTCATTTTCCGAGTTAATGATCGGGTACAGAAGTTCATCGAGCATATTGCGATTTATCGCTGCAAGCTCACCTATCTTTCTGAAATTGGCCTGCAGTCTTTCGGAATAATTATCAGCAGTATCATCCTTTGTGATAGCCGGCGAAGAAAGACGCCTTATATCATAGGCACGTTGTGCATATTCCTGAAAAATCCTCCTGATCTCGTTGTTATTCATCTATACTCCCCCTATCCGGTTCGTCATCATAAGGTTATCATTATTTTTTCCCCATCACCAGCATCTCTTCTTTTCCGATGGCCGGACTGTACAGATACCCTTGATACAAAAGGCACCCGATCTGCTCCAGAGCTTCTTTTTGCTCCGTGGTTTCCACGAACTCTGCCAGCACCTTGAAATTGAGGGACTTTGACAGATACACAATGGAATTGATGATCTCCTTGGTGCGCTCGTTCACAAGAATGGACTTGATGAGGTTACCATCCAGCTTCACCAGATCGAACTGGTTATGCTGCAGATACTGCAGCGAAGTATGTCCCATACTGAAATCATCCAACGCAAAGGTGTAACCGAAGGATCGGATCTTTTTGATGAGCTCTCCCGTCTCCTCCGTGGTTACCAGCTCCGTCTCTTCGGTGATCTCAATACAGATATTACCGGGCTTTAGGTGATAGCGCTTTGCCAGATCCTCCAAAAAGCCCACAAAGCTCTTTTCATACAACGTGGTAACCGTCACGTTTACGCTGAGCTTGAACTTCTCTCCGAAGCACTCACGGAAGGCTTCCGAATCCCGGACGGAGCGCTCAATGATATAGGTCTCCAGCTGATACAGCTCGCCGCTCTCCTTTGCCAGATGCACCACCAGCGGCGGATAGACGATCCCGAACCTGGTATGATTCCAGCGAAGCAGGGACTCAGCACCGATGCAGTTGCCCTTATTATCAAACTGAGGCTGATATTTGATGATCAGCGGACTGTCCCCATCCTGGGACGCGGCATCCACCTTACTTTGAGACAGGGATACGGAAAGGTCCGTTGCCAGCATTTTTGCAAGGCGCCCCGCATTTCCTTCACACTCTGTCAGGACCACCTCCTCCGTGGTCTCCTCGCACTTTTTCAAGATCCCTACCAGATCATTCATGGCGGCAGAGAGCTCATTCACGGATCGCTTCTCATACAGAATGATAAAAGGCGCATAGCAGGCCATGGCGATCAAAATATTAAGCAGCTGCACAATGATGCCTCTGGCAGATCCGGTAGCGATAAATCCGCTCAAAACTGCAGGGGTGGTCCAAACCACATCCCTTACCACCTGAGGAAGAAAGCCTACATAGGTCAGCACATAGGCGTTGGTGTAGCAAAGGATGGGTGCCAGGATAAAGGGAATAAGCATCATGGGATTGTAGATCACCGGAAGACCGAAGACCATGAGCTCACTGATGTTAAAGATCCCCGGGAAAAGAGCCATGCCGGAAAGCCGCTTTGTGGAGCTGCGTTTTCCGAAAATCATCATAGCCAGTAACAGCCCGATGGCACAGCCGGTTCCGCCCATATTGACAAAGGTGTCCAAAAAGCTTTTTGATACGATCTGTCCCGGAATAATGGCGGTGAACATATCCTCCGCCACCTGGTTCATGACGTTGTTTCCGTGGATCCCGAACCACCACATCACACTGATGAGCAGCATGAATAAAAGTCCGCTGAAATAGGATCTTTGCATCCGCACAAAGATAAATTCCACAGCCTTCATAAACAAATGCTGCACGCTCTGTACACCGAAACAGACGATAATCAACTGATTGGCAACGGCAAAGCAAAGGGTCACCAAAAAGAAAGGCAGCATCACCTGAAGGGCTGCGTTAAAGACGGAATCTGCACCATCTACAAAAAGTGCTTTCCTTCTTCTATGCAACCGGAAAAACCTGCGAAACAGCGCGGAACCGATAATACCTGACAGCAGAGCACTGAATACACCTTGTCCGCTGAGGAGGGAAAAATCCGGAGCCCCCGTAAAAAAGCCCACCAGAATGAAAAAGCCCGTCACGCAGGACAACAGACTTCCGAAGCGAAACACACTCCCCTGGGCTTCTTCAACACGGCTATTATAGGATAAGCAGATCGCCGCTGTCATATAGACCGCCAGAATTCCGGCAGTTGATTGTAAAATGATCTGTATAATATTTCTCAGGGCCCCGCCCAGAAACGCATCTAAAAAGTTTTGGTAGGCCTGTACCGGAAAGCCGTTGAGCATCACCGCTATGCTGCCGATGAACAACACCGGAATCATCATGGCAAGTCCCGTTCTGATGATGAGTCCGAGGGAGGATAACTGTTTTTTGATTCGTGTATTCATGTGCAAATGCCTCACATCTGTTTAATACCTTTATTATAGTTTCTTTTTCCCGCTTTTTCTACCATGATTTACGCTCCAAAAGCAAAAACCGATATTGCAGAATCCCGCTAAAAAGACTAAAATGGAGGATGCTGAATAAAAGAAATTAAGGGAAGGAAAAAAAGTTACCCGATGCTTACACAAACTCCGGCGGCAGAACGCATCCATATCGGCATCTTCGGCTTGCGAAATGCAGGAAAATCCAGCCTGATCAATGCCCTGACGGGACAGGATCTGGCTATTGTTTCCGCGCAAAAGGGAACCACCACGGATCCCGTATCCAAGACCATGGAGCTGCTTCCCTTAGGGCCTGTGGTGATCATCGATACACCGGGCTATGATGACGAGGGAGATCTGGGCGCTCTTCGTATGGAAAAAACAAAGCAGGTGCTGGACCGCTCAGACCTGGCTATTCTGGTCATCGACGCCGCCCTTGGTATGACGGATGGGGACCGGGATTTTCTGAAACAGATACAGGACCATAAGATTCCCTATCTGGTAGTGGCAAACAAATGTGATATGGAAATACCTTCCGAGTCAAGGGATTCCACAATTCCCGCTGCATCAGAAGACATCTCCGTTCTCTCTGTCAGCTCCAGGACGGGAGAAGGGATCTTTGAATTAAAAGAGGCCCTGGGCAGATTGCAGGAAACAGGAGCAAAGGAAACCCCCTATCTGCAGGATCTTTTTACAGAAGGCGATACCGTAGTGCTGGTGTGCCCCATTGATGAATCTGCTCCCAAGGGACGTATGATTCTGCCCCAGCAAATGGCTATCCGGGATGTTCTGGACGGAGGCGGCGCAGCTTTTGTGGTACAGCCTGCCCAGCTTGCCCAAACTCTTAAGGGACTTACCAAAAAGCCTGCTCTGGTGGTCTGTGACAGCCAGGCTTTTTCTGAGGTGGCAAAAGCTGTTCCGGAAGATATTCCGCTCACCTCTTTTTCCATCTTAATGGCCCGCTACAAGGGATTCCTTACCTCTGCCATTGAAGGGGTGAAGGCCATTGACAATCTGCAGGATGGTGACCGGATCCTCATAGCCGAGGGTTGTACCCACCACAGACAATGTGGAGACATCGGCACGGTAACGATCCCGGGCTGGTTGAAAAAGCATACCGGAAAAAGTC
>JAEEKV010000346.1 GCA_016282595.1 Lachnospiraceae bacterium | reverse complement strand
TTTCTCATTGACAAGCCTGACAAAATCAGATAAACTTATGCCTGTGCGGTGCCTATAGCGCAGCTGGTTAGCGCGCCAGATTGTGGCTCTGGAGGCCAAGGGTTCGAATCCCTTTATCCACCTTCTTGGGCTATCGCCAAGCGGTAAGGCACAGGACTTTGACTCCTGCATTCGGCAGTTCGAATCTGCCTAGCCCAGCTACCTTACCTCAACAATGGGGCTAATATGGGCCATTAGCTCAGGTGGTAGAGCACTTGACTTTTAATCGAGTTGTCCGGGGTTCGAGTCCCCGATGGCTCACGAAGATCGCCGGATCCTGAAGGTGTATGGGATTGGCGATTTTTTTATGCGGGTGTGGCGGAAGTGGCAGACGCGCCAGATTTAGGTTCTGGTGGGAGACCGTGCAGGTTCAAGTCCTGTCACCCGCACTTTTCACACAGGGTATGGATTTTTATGAATCCGTACCCGATTTTTTCAGAAAAAAGCCTCGGATTTATTGACGCGGAAAGCGTCCTGCGTTAATATGATAGTAGCGCGATTTTGAAGATCGCAAATCAAAACCAAATGTTTTTTTCAAACAAAGGAGGACTTATGAAAAAGAAACTGAGCAGAATTTTAGTTGTAATCGCAGCTATGACCCTGATGCTGGGAATGATGACCATTACCGCATCCGCAAAGACCATCAAACCTAAGAAGAATGATTTCACCACTGATGCAAGAAAAGCAGCAAAGAAGGCGGTTACCGTTAAGAAGGGTAACTACACTGTAGTAGTTCCTAAGACCAAGAAGTCCAGCTATGGTAGCTTCTTCCTGAAGTTTACTGCTCCTTCCAGCAAGACCTACACCTTCACCATTTCCGGTCTTGTTCCTGAGAGTGGTGACACCTACTGCAACGGACATGGTTATGTAATGGTAGGATCCAAGTACAGCAGCTCCAGCATTACCATGGCAACCGTTAAGACAGAAGGCGGAAAGAACAGCAGCCTTTACTTCTCCTGCAAGGATCCGGACTCTTATTCTTCCAAGATCTACGCTTATCTGAAGAAGAGATCCGCTAAGATCAAATTGAATGCAGGTCAGACGGTTTATCTGTATGTTTACTCCAGTGCAGATCACCTTTCCTACTCCATCAAATAAGTAAGCGGAGCAAAAAGAGTATTTGTAAATCATTCGGGTAACAGGCCGGAAGGCTTGTTACCCGATTTTATAAGGAGGGTTTTCTTATGCGAGGTTTATTCAGCAGTTTTTTCAGTTTCCTGTCAGAGGATGTGGTGAATGTATGCCGGGCCATCCTGCTGTTGTTCTTGGCATACATTGTGGCAGGAATCGCCAAAAGTCTGATCCTGGCCCTGCTTCGGAAGGCGAAGGTATTTGACCTGGCAGGCAAGGCGGAAACGGATGAAAAGGTGAAAACCGAGAAGGTGAAGCAGTCCGAGCAGTATGTGGGCAAGCTGATCTATCTTCTGGTATTTCTGTTGTTTGTACCGGGGATCTTTTCCTATCTGGGCATCAGTCAGGTGGCAGACCCCATCCTTCGGGTGCTGTCCTCAGTTTGGGGCTATGTTCCCAACATCCTGGCAGCTGTCATCGTGATCCTGGTAGGCAATCTGGTGGCAAAGCTTGTAAGACAGCTCCTGGTGCCGCTTTTTGAGCGTATGGGCGTGGATAAGCTGCAGGAAAAGGCTGGTATGTCATCGGATGAGGACGGGAAGCTGTCCGCCACCATGGCCTATATCGTCTATGTACTGATCCTGATCCCTGTTGGGGTGGTTGCCCTGCAGGCGCTTGGTATTGAGGCCATTGCAATGCCGGCCATCAGCATGCTATCCAATATCTTTACCTTTATTCCCAATATTGCCGTAGCCGTTGTTATGATCTTTATCGGCGGTGTTTTGGGCAAGCTGGTACGCAATATCCTAAAGCAGCTTCTGGCCTCTTCAGGCGTGGATCTGAAGCTGCAGAAGATGCTTGGAGACAAGGGAAGAAACGTAGTCCTTTCCAAGATCGTTTCAGAGACAGCCAGAGTCATCATCGTGATCTTCTTCATTGTGGAAGGAATGAACGTATTACATCTGTCCGTAATGACAAAGGTGGGTGCGACGGTGATCGATTACATGCCCAATGTGCTGGCTTCTCTTTTGATCCTGCTGGCAGCCATCCTTGGTGCAGATGCAGCGGAGAATGCCCTGAAAAAGAGCGGGCTTTTGGGCTTTGCACTGGTAACAAGAGTGACCATCATCACAGTGGGCGTATTTATGATCTTGAGTCAGTTGGGAATTGCTTCTGAGATCGTTTCAAAGGCCTTCCTGCTTCTGGTGGCAGCGGTTTGCGTAGCCTTTGGCGTGGCCTTCGGTGTGGGCGGAAGAGAGTTTGCCAAAACCCAGTTGGCACGGTTGGATGATAAACTGATGCATGCTGAGAAGGAAGCGAAGGAAGAGAGTGAGAAAGAGGATGCTGAGTAATCAGATCTGTTCGAATAGATAATACAGAGCATGAAAGGGCCGGGAGCAGCGCTCCCGGCCCTTTTTTATTCATGTCAACTTATTTATTCATGTCAACTTATTTATTCAACATTTTCCGACACATCTTATCTCATCTTACTGAACTTCGATGCATCCCATCCGGGGATCTTGGAGGTCCAGTTTGCACCCAGCTTAGCGGTGAGATAAGGATTGGTGTATTTCACCGAATTGGGGGTATCCATGTTGACAAACATATTCCAAACGCCCTGGTTAGCACTAAGGCCGAAGGCCAGTCCCTGAGCCACTTCACCGGGATCATCAGCGTAGGCACGGAAGATTACGGCGTCGATCATGTCGTTAAACTCTGCCTTGTAATAGGTGTAAGCTACGGCAGCACCCTGGGTATCAAAGCCCTGGGTATGGGTGAAGCCCTGCTCGGAAAGAATGATACGGCAGTTTTTGCCGAAGTTCTTCTTTACGTAATCCGTCAGCACGTTTAAGTTCTTCGGGCTGACAAAGGTGGAATCCAGACCATAGGTGGTATGGGAATCATTCCAGGTAGCGGCAGAGGTCAGAATGGAAGGATAAGCATGGTAAGCCAGGTTCCACTCGATCTTCTTGTTAAAGGAGTTCATCTGCTTGTCGAACATGTCCATAAAGCCCTTGCAGCCCCAGTCACCTTCCCAGTCGTTGAAGGTATGGTCGGTACAGATATAGACTCTGGAGTTCTTCAGGTTACTTCTTACCGCATAGTAAGCGATGCGATAGCAGGCTGCGTACTGCTTTACGGCAGCGGCCTCGGAAAGATTTCCGTGGTAGCACCAGCCGGGACCTTCATTACCAACGTTAACCTCATTGCCCAAAATCCAGTTGTCCAGATGGACATTTTGCTCTGCCATGGATTCTGCAATGCAGGTAAAGAGGGCTTCCCAGGTCTCTCTGGCCTTTTTGTCCGTACCGTTCATCAAAAAGTACTTCTTACTTGCATCCCTTGCACCGGGGGCTACCAGGAAGCTGTAGGTGGTACCGGGCCAGGTCAGCATGAACTGTGCCGTACAAACGATACCTGCCCGGTTGCAGGCCTTTGCCCAGTTAATGAGCACCTGGATCTGCATACGGTCAAAGTAGTAGGTCTGTCCGTTGTACTTATAAGCGTTGGAAGCGCTCTTGCTTACATCGATGTAATCATTTAAGAAAAAGTTGGTAAAGGTGTGCTTTACGCCGCCATGGGTTACGCCCTGCAGTCCCTTCTTGGAGGAAGGAGTGGGGAAGGGCTCTGTAAAGGTGGCCAGATCCTGAGGGTTATCAATAAAGGATGAGGAGCTGATCACCTTATAGGATTTGCCGGATTTGATGGCAAGGGCATATCGTCCCTGCACCAGATTCAGTCCGGTTTCATTTTTCACGGGAAGGCTGACACTTAAGCTCTTTAACTTCGGAAGAGCGGAAATAGCCTTGTTAACCTTACCGGTAGCAGGCTCTAAGGATACCAGATAGTAGGAGGTATCAGAGCTCTTTACACGCTTGGGAGCGCTGGCCTTTACCACCAGGTTTCCATTGGTGATCTTCAGGGATTTTAACTTGATGGAGTTCTTTTTGGCCTTAACCTCCCGGACACCCTTTTTGATCTTTACCATCTTGGTATCAGACCAGGGACCGGATACTGCACTTCCCGTGGAGTCCGTGGAAACAGCGCGTACCCGGAAGTAGTAGGTTTTCTTTAACAGGTTGGTGACAGTGGCGGTTCCGGCTTTGCTGACCAGATAGGAAGAAGTGGTCTTTTTGGTAAACTTCTTACTGGTGGAAAAGCTGATTTCATAGGAAACGGCCCCATCTACTGCGCCGAAATTCAAAGCGGCGGTACCGGTTTTCTTATACTTAGCATCCTTTACAGTAACGGCAGGAAGCTTGGCCGGGTTCCACTTTGCATAAACCTCGTACTTCGGATCGCTTGCGGAAGACTCATTGGTGATATCGATATAGGATCCGCTGGGGATGCCGGATACAGGCGTTGTAAAAGCGGTGTCGGCATACCAGCCGCCGAAAAAGCATCCGGCCTTTACGGGACTGGGGAAGGTAATGGCATCAGACTGTACAGTAAAGCTTTCATATACCAGACCTTCGTTGAGATCGGAATTCTTAAAGTATCCGCCATCCAGGTTGTAATTGATCTTAAAGGTATAAGGATCATAATCCCACTGGGCCACCATACAGTAGTCGCTGGTGAGGCGGTGGGTATTGTAGGCTTTTTTGTTGACATCAGTGCTGTGGATGGTATCCACGCAGGAGTAAAAGCCGGTGTCAGTATCCAGCTTCCAGATCTCCCAGTCGGCAACCTTGTAGCCCTTGCGAACCAGGTTCCTTGTTTCCTTGGGAATAAACAGACGAAGCCATTTGTTGTATTCCGTGGTAACGGGATCCATAAGGGTGGCGTTACCGTTGGTATCGTTGTCCAGAATATAAATCTTCGGCGTATTGCCCGAAACGGTTTCGGGAGCATTCACCAGTGCTTCGCTTGCAAGGGTTTCTTCCGCCATAAAGGCATCCATAGAAGCTGCAGCCACATTGGCGCTGACCGTAGCGGCGTCCTTTAACTCATTTTCCGTGGGAGCAGCGCTTACCGGAAGGGAAAAGCTGCCTGCAATCATGGATGCGGAAAGCACCAGTGAAAGAAGCTTTTTTGTTGTGAATTGTCTGATCTGTTTTACGTTCATAGAAACTCTCCATTCTAATCTTTGGGAAATATCACTATTATATATGTTTTTGGGCAATGTTGCAAGTTTCGGGCCCCGTCGGGACTTGAATATTTGCGGTGGTTATCATATAATAAGTTGGGTTTTAGTGCGATGGACAAATGGGTCCGGAGCGCAAAGAAAGAAAAGCAACCGAAACAGAAAGGAAAAAGAACATGACGCTGGAACGAGAGATCATGGAGTTGAAGCTGGAATCTCAGTTTGAGGAGCTGGTACAGGCAATGTACGGCAAAGCCATTGAGGATTGCAGCAATGAGGAACTGTATGTAGCGGTTCTGAGACTGACCAAGGGAATGATGCATGCAACGGAGCCGAATGAAGGGCCCAAGAAGGTTTTCTACATTTCGGCAGAGTTTTTGATCGGAAAGCTGCTGGCTAACAACCTCATCAACCTCGGCATCTACGATAAATTAAACGAAGTATTTGATAAGCACGGAAAAAGCCTTTCCGCCATCGAAGAGATTGAGCCCGAACCTTCTTTGGGTAACGGCGGTCTGGGAAGACTGGCAGCCTGCTTTCTGGATTCCATTGCAACTTTGGGACTGCCCGGAGACGGCATCGGCCTGAACTATCATTTCGGCCTGTTTAAGCAGGTATTCAAGAATCACAAGCAGACAGCCGTCCAGAACGAGTGGCTGGAGAAGGAAGGATGGCTGAAAAAGACGGACATCACCTTCGATGTGCATTTCGGGGACAGAACCGTAGTCAGCCGCCTGTACGATCTGGACGTGGTAGGCTATCAGAGCGGTACCGGACAGCTGCATCTTTTTGATATCGAATCCGTGGATGAGAGCATTGTAAAAGAGGGCACCATCGATTTTGACAAGGAAGAGATCGAGAAGAACCTGACCCTGTTCCTCTATCCGGACGATTCCGACGAGGCCGGAAATCTGCTTCGGATCTATCAGCAGTATTTCATGGTATCCTCCGGTGCCCAGCTGATCTTAAAGGAGCTGAAGGAGCAAAAGAACGATCTGCGCCACATGTATGACTATGCGGCGATCCAGATCAACGATACCCATCCTACCATGATCATTCCGGAACTGATCCGGATTCTGGTAGAAGATAAGGCCTTCACCATGGATGAGGCCATTGAGGTGGTAAGCAAGACCTGTGCTTATACCAACCATACCATTCTGGCAGAGGCCCTGGAAAAATGGCCCCTGAAGTATCTGGAGAAGGTAGTACCCCAGCTGGTACCTTATATCAAGGAACTGGATAAGCGGGTTCGCAAGAAATACAAGGATGAGTCTGTTTATATCATCGATAAAGATGACAGGGTCCACATGGCCCACATCGATATCCACTACGGCTATTCCGTAAACGGCGTGGCAGCTATCCATACCGAGATTTTGAAAAATACGGAGCTCAACAGCTTTTACAAGATTTATCCGGAGAAATTCAACAACAAGACCAACGGTATCACCTTCCGCCGCTGGCTCTTATCCTGCAACATACCTTTGGCGGATCTTATTTCGGAAAAGATCGGCATGGGCTTTGCCAAGAATGCGGATGAGCTGGAAAAGCTGTTGGAGTACAAGGACGATCAGCAGTTTTTGGATGCCATTGATGCCATTAAGCTAGAGAATAAAAAGGCCCTGGCTGCAGTTTTGAAGGAAAAGGAAGGCATCGAAGTAGATCCTTCTTCCATCTTTGATATTCAGATCAAAAGACTCCATGAGTACAAGCGCCAGCAGATGAACGCTCTTTACATCATCCATAAATACCTGGAGATCAAGGGCGGAAAGAAGCCCCAGAGGCCTATTACCTTTATCTTTGGTGCAAAGGCAGCTCCGGCTTACGTCATTGCCCAGGACATCATTCATCTGATCCTGTGTCTGTCCGAGCTGGTAAACAAGGATCCGGATGTGAGCCCCTACATGAAGGTCATCATGGTGGAAAATTACAATGTCAGCTACGCAGAGAAGCTGATCCCTGCCTGCGACATTTCCGAGCAGATCTCCCTGGCATCCAAGGAGGCCTCCGGTACCGGCAATATGAAGTTTATGCTAAACGGTGCCATTACCTTGGGAACCAGCGACGGAGCCAATGTGGAGATCCACGAGCTGGTGGGAGATGAGAACATCTACATCTTCGGTGAAAAATCCGAGACCGTCATTGAGCACTATGCCAAGGCGGATTACGTATCCAAGGATTACTATAAGAAGAGCCCCGTGATCAAACAGGCGGTGGATTTCATCATTTCCAAACCCCTCCTTGCCATCGGGGATAAGGAGAATTTGAACAGGCTGTATAAGGAGCTTTTGAACAAGGATTGGTTCATGACCCTTCTGGATCTGGAGGATTATATCGCCTGCAAGGATCAGGCCTTTGCGGACTACGAGGATCGGGCAAGCTGGAAGAAGAAAATGCTGGTGAACATTGCCAAGGCTGGCTTCTTCTCCTCTGACCGTACCATTCGTCAGTACAATGAGGAGATCTGGAAATTATAATCCATGGCGTATGTCATGAGATACGAGGAAGAGACATGAAACGGAAAAGAGCGGCGGGCATTTTACTGCCCATCTCCTCCCTGCCGTCCCCTTATGGGATCGGAACCCTTGGCAGGGCGGCCTACGCATTTGTAGATTTTTTGAAAAAAGCAGGACAGACCTACTGGCAGATCTTACCGGTAGGTCCTACCAGTTTTGGGGATTCCCCTTATCAGTCTTTTTCGACTTTTGCGGGCAACCCCTATTTTATCGATCCTGAGACCCTGGCTCAGGAAGGCCTTCTTACCAAAGAGGATCTGAAAAAAGCAGGACTGGAAAATAAGACCGGGATGTATGTGGATTACGCCCGCCAGTATAAAAAACGCTACCCCCTTTTGAAGATAGCTTATGCTAACTTTTTGAAGAAGGAAGGGACGAAGGAAAAAGCCTACAAGCTCTTTGTAACGGAGAATGAGGACTGGCTGCCGGAATACATTCTGTTTATGGCTCTGAAGGACGAAAACGACGGCATTCCCTTTACCATGTGGGAAGAGGATCTGCGTCTTCGGAAGCGTGGGGCCATTGCAGAGGCTAAAAAGAGACTGGCAGCGGAATGCGGCTTTTATGAGTTTTTACAGTTCCAGTTCTTCAGGCAGTGGAAAAAGCTGAAGGCCTATGCCAATGAAAACGGGATTCTCATTATAGGAGATATTCCCATCTATGTGGCAGCGGACTCTGCAGATGTCTGGGGAGATCCGGAGCTTTTCCAGCTGGATGAGCACAGAATTCCCACCAAGGTGGCGGGATGCCCGCCGGATTACTTTGCAAAGACCGGACAGCTTTGGGGCAATCCCCTTTATAACTGGGAGTACCACAAACAGACCGGATACGCCTGGTGGATCAGCCGCATGCGCAGATGCTTTATGCTCTATGACTGTGTCAGGATCGACCATTTCCGGGGCTTTGATGAGTACTATGCCATTCCCTACGGGGATCCTACGGCAGAGTTTGGCTCCTGGCAGCCGGGCCCCGGCCTGAAGCTCTTTGATGCCATCAGCGCATCCCTTGGGGATCTGAACGTCATCGCCGAGGACCTGGGCTTTATGACAAAGTCCGTGGAGCGTATGGTGAAAAAGAGCGGCTTCCCCAATATGAAGATCGTGCTCTTTGCTTTCGATCCTGCGGGAGGAAGCGAGTATCTGCCTTATAACTATGAGAGAAACTGCGTGGTCTATACCGGAACCCACGACAACGATACTGCAGCAGGCTACTATCAGAGGGCCAGCCGGAAGGAAAAGGCCTTTGCCAGAAACTACCTGGGGATCAAAACCAAACGGGAATTTCCGGAGAGGGTGATCCGGTGTGCCCTGGAAAGCATTGCGGATACCGCCATTATTCCCATGCAGGACTATCTGGGACTGGATAATAGTGCCAGACTGAATATGCCCTCTACCCTGGGCGGCATCAACTGGCAGTGGCGTCTTTTGCCGGGACAGGCGGATGACGAGCTGGCAGAGAAAATTCGGGAAATGACCTTCGCATACGGCAGACTGCCGAAGAAGGAGCCGCAAAAAGCGGAAAAGTAAATACAGATGTAAAGACGGAGAAGGAGGATTGACTATGAGCAAGGCAGCGATTTTTTTTGCAGACGGATTTGAAACCATCGAAGGGCTGACAGTTGTGGATCTTTGCAGAAGAGCGGGGATCGACATCGTAACCGTTTCCGTAACGGATACCAAAAATGTAGTCACTTCCCACCAGATTCCGTTGCAGACGGATATCACCATTGATGAGCTGGATTTTGACAGCATGGATATGCTGATTCTGCCGGGGGGCATGCCGGGAACTTCCAATCTGGAAGCCTGTGAGCTTCTCATGGAAAAACTGGATGACTTTTACGAGGCAGGGAAAAACATCAGCGCCATCTGTGCGGCACCCAGGATCTTCGGAAAACGGGATTACCTGAGAGGCAGAAAAGCAACCTGCTTCCCCGGGGTAGAGAAATTCTTAGAGGGAGCTCATGCAACAGGCTCCAAGCTGGAGATCTCCGATCACATCATCACCAGCCGCGGCATGGGAACCGCCATGGACTTCGGACTTGCCATCGTCGAGCGCCTGGAGGGCGACGAGAAAGCGAAGCAGATCGCCCAGCAGGTAACCTATGAGGGCTGGGGGAAATGATTTGGCTGATACGGAGTATATGCTTTAGATCATACGAGAGTTATGATACGCAGGATTATCGGTGACCTCTTCTCCAAACCACGCAGGCGCCACGAACCCCCGAGCGGTTTTTTCATCGGGAAACTCCACCTCGATCATGGTAAGGGGCTTTGGCAGCGTAAAGATATCCAGCTCTCCCACCAGATCGCCGTATCCCTCCAGGGGGATCCGATACCGCACCTTTTGGATGATCTTCCCGTCCGCCTTGGGCAACAGATGCTCAAAGGCCTCTTTTGTCAGGGGAAGATTGTATTCCTCCCGGACCATAAGGCCCGAACCTTTGTAAGTGAAAATATAATCGTCCCCGTACTTGCGAATCCGCAGAACGGGCTCCGTATTCAAATAAGCCTGGATGATCTCGGCGTGAGGAAAACGCTCAAGATCTTCGGGCATTTTTTCAATGAGGAATTTTCTTTCAATCTCCATAGGACACTCCTTGGCTGTTTTTTACGAGTATAGCATAAGTGAAGGGACATCGCCAATTCCTCTTATTTTCTGTTGGCACCCGCCGGACTTTGTGCTATAATCGTTTTGCGCGTTTCGGACGCAAATAATAATCAGTAAAGGAGAATCAACATGAATCTTTCACCGCTTCAGAAAACAAGATATGAGTACAGTCCCAAGCTTCCCGGCATGCTGCGGGGCGGAATCGCAGAGATCTGCGTAAAAGACGGCGCCGCTACCGAGAGCGTAGCTGATCAGGAGAAGATCAAAGCACTGTTCCCGAATACCTATGGCAAAAATGAGATCACCTTCCAGAAGGGTGCCAATACTTCCGAAGCAAAGAAGCAGGTTGTGGGCGTGATCCTTTCCGGCGGTCAGGCTCCCGGCGGACACAACGTAATCTCCGGTCTGTATGATGCATTAAAGGCTACCAACAGCGAGAACGTTTTGCTTGGCTTTAAGGGCGGCCCGGACGGTCTGTTGAAGGATGATTATGTAGAGTTTGATGATGCATTTATCGATGCATACAGAAATACAGGTGGTTTTGATATCATCGGTTCCGGAAGAACCAAACTTGAGACTCAGGAGCAGTTCGCTATTGTTGCCGAGAATGCAAAAAAGAACGGCCTTACCGCTATCGTGATCATTGGTGGTGACGATTCCAATACCAACGCAGCAACGCTTGCTGAGTATATGGCAGCTAACAACACCGGCGTACAGGTAATCGGATGCCCGAAGACCATCGACGGCGACCTGAAGAATGAGGATATCGAGGCTTCCTTCGGTTTCGATACCGCTACCAAGACCTATTCCGAGCTCATCGGTAACATCGAAAGAGATGCCAACTCCGCTAAGAAGTACTGGCACTTCATCAAGGTTATGGGCCGCAGCGCTTCTCACGTAGCTCTTGAGTGCGCACTTGAGACCCAGCCCAACATCTGCCTCATCGGTGAGGAAGTAGCAGCTAAGAAGATGTCTCTTTCCGCTATCGCTGACTACATCGCTGATTCCGTAGAAAAAAGAGGAAACAACGGCGAGAACTTCGGTGTGGCTATCATTCCCGAAGGTATCGTAGAGTTCGTTCCCGAGTTCTCCAAGCTCATCGCTGAGATCAACGAGCTTCTGGCAGGAGAGAAGACCGAGCAGTTCAATGCACTTCCTGACTGGGATGCAAAATATGACTTCATCAAGGGCGGCCTTTCCGCTGAGTCCTTTGCAGTATTTGAGATCCTTCCTCAGTTCGTACAGCAGCAGCTGTTCCTGGAGAGAGATCCTCACGGAAACGTACAGGTATCCCTGATCGAGTCCGAGAAACTGTTCTCC
>JAEEKV010000345.1 GCA_016282595.1 Lachnospiraceae bacterium | reverse complement strand
CTTGCGGGTTTGGTCGCCAGCCTGCAGCGAAGGGAGCCGCGCCTTCGCAAAAAACTCGAAGAAAAGAAAAGCGGCAAGAACTAAAGAAGGCGAGACCTTGGACCCACTGGGTCCAAGGTCCCCTCCGCATAAAAAATCCCCCAGGATTTTCATCCTGGGGGGTTTTTATGCGGAGGATGGGACTTGAACCCACACGTTATTGCTAACACAAGATCCTTAGTCTTGCTCGTCTGCCAGTTCCGACACCTCCGCTTGCTCAACGCAAGTAATATCCTATCATTTTCCTCGGTTGATGTCAACACTTATTTTTTGACTTTTCTTTTCCTCCACAAGGCCCGTCTTAAAATGCTTCATCAGCTCTGAGGCATTGCGCTGGGAGGCAAGGCGGCGCAGCTCTTTTTCAGGCAGTTTGGAGATGGCCTGAAAGGCCGGCGAGCTTAAGATCTCGTTTGTTCCCTTGTCCACCTCTTTGTCTGTTAAGGTATTCAGCATACTGACACTTTTCTTATATCGGATCTCTGATTCGGAAAGGGATCTGTAATACAGCACCTCCGCAGCCTTGCGGACCAGATCCGGTCCCTTTGCATAGGCAAGACGGGACTGGGTACGAGTCATTTTGTAGCGAAGCCATTCCATGGGAGAATGCAGGCTTGATTCCATAAACTGTTTGATCAGACCGGCAGTCTGCCCGGACACACGGGCACTCATCTTCATTCTGGCCATCTCTAAGGGCTTAAAGTCCCTTTTATCCTTCCGGATATCATCTTCCTTCCGGGCAATGTAGGCAGCCACACAGTCCATGAGCTGGTTCAGCTTTTGATCCATTTTGAGCCTGTCTTTTTTCTTCAGCCAACCGTTATGCCCTCCTAAAGCTTTCTTTTTCAGATCCTTTGCCAGACCGATCATCTCTTTGCAGGTCTTTTTCAGCTTGCTGTATTCATCGGAGGACCACACGTAAAACGGATCCACGCTATCTAAGTTATCATACATTTCCTTTGCAGTCTGACGGATCTTTTCCAGGGTATCTCCCTCTCTGACATATTTCCCCTCTGCAGGTGCTTTTTTAACCTTATCCCTGATCTTTTCCCGGTATTCCTCCAAGGCCTGTTTGGTGATCTTTTGCATCTGTTTGTCCTGCAAAAGGGTTTTCCCGAAACCATCCACCTTCTTTGCCATGGAAAATCTGACAGGATCCTTGGGCTGATAAACCGGTCTTGGTTCCCCTTCTTCCCTGGCCTGCTTGTTCTCCTCCGCCTTTGTTTCCACCACCCTCTTAAAACGCAGCTTCACACGGGCAAAATAGGAGTCGGTATCATGTTTCCCCCGGGATAGCAGGAGAAAGCTGTTTTCCCCTTTTCCCCATTCCTCTTTTTTGACCACCCGGATCCGGTTGCTCTGCACAGCCTCCCGTACCATGTTGATACGGGTTTTGAGGGCGCTTATCTCCTTGTCTTTCAAACCTCTCTGGATCATTTTCTGCTCCAGGCGCTGATAAAGCTGTCCGCTTTCCAGCTCCTTTGCCATCTCCTCACTGATCACCTTCATATTGTCAAGTGCCGGCAGATGATACAGTTTCTGATCCCCGTTTGGCTCCAATGTGCCGAAGGAAAGATCGTTGTCAATTCCGATGACCCCAAGGAATCTGGGATGATCCGTATCCAGATCGGCAAACCGGTAAAACATATTCCCCCGGTGTCTGTCCGTATTCAGGCAGATATAGTCCAAAATCTGCAGATCCGCAATGCTCTGGAGGCCTTCCTGCGTATTAAACATGTCATCCACCTTGTCAGGATCCACATGATACACCGGATGATCGAAACTTGTTTGCTGCAGGTCAACGCCATCGGCCATTTCCATAAATACGCCGTCCATCATATGGCCGTCCGATCCAACCTGACAGGGCACACTTCTGGCAAGCAGGTGCGGCACCTTCAGCTCATCGGCCACATCACTCATGGCAACGTTTTTCAGCTCTATCCTCTGTCCCTGGGTAAATCCCTTAGACTTATAAGCACCTTCCCATTCTACGGTTTTTTTGATCTCGCCCTGAAGCTCTGCCCAAAGTCCGAACAGATCGTAATCCTCCAGGTATTTGGATGCTTCCTCATCGGTATATCCCATTTCCTTGAAGGGGATCTGTACATTTTCATTCTTAAACCCCACCCAAAAGGAATCGATGCTCTCCTTGCCGCCGACAAAGTAATCCCGAAGATCCGTCAAAAGCCCTTCATACTGTGGATTTTTCTCAATGGCATCCATGAAGATATCGTTTATGCTCTGCTGAAGAGAATACTCCTTGGCCGGTGTAAAAAAGCCCTTCTTTACGTTTTCTCCGTCCTTATAGGCAATGGCATAACGCTTACTTAACACATTACCCAGCATCTTGACATCGGAAAGAGGCGGCAGCGCCAGCTTCAATGCCTCGGGATCCTCCAATCGTTCTCCCTGCACCAGGCCGTTTCCCACAATACGGCCCGTAACCGTGGGCCTTTGGAGTACTTCCTTTTGCACCTGTTTTTCCTTTGCTTTGGCAGGGATCTTTCCGATCAGGGAAAAATACCCTTTGGGGGATACGGCAGAAAGCGTCTGCATGTCAAAACAGTTCCACTGTTCGTCAGGAATGATCCGGATCTTTCCCTTCTCCAGATATCCCTCTTCTTTTTCGGCGAAATATGCCCGGTCCGCTTCGATCTTCTCCAGGATCTTCTGCTTATTTTCCCAAACCTTTTTGATGGCCTCATCCTGCATGCCGTGGGATTTTGATATGGCATAAAACGCCCCTTCATCGAGGCTCTTGAGCTGCTGATAAAGCCCTTCTCCGATGACAAACAGATCCTCCGGATCCGGTGCTTCTCCCGCTCCCGGATCGCTCAGCATCGTAATGCCCGTAAGAACGGGCTTTTTATCCTTGGAAAAGCGAAGTGCAAACCCTTCCGGCCCGCGTCCTTTGCCCAGGATCGTATCCATCACCTGCGCCGTGGCAATATCGGAAAATACCGTGGGATTATTCATATTTTCCGCGCCAAGAGAAAATGCCGGATCCTCCGGGACGTCCTTCCCCATCTGAAAGCCTCTGGCATCCGCAAGAAATACGCCGCTTTGCATCTTTTCTCCGTGAAGCAGCACCATGGGTGTGGTCTTTTGCATAAGCTCCGGTTTTCCGAAAGCCGTCGCCATAGCAAAAGGCGCCGGGTCCGCCGACTTTTGAAATACACCCGTCTCCACTGTCCGCTCCGCCTCATTCTCCACCTGCACAAAGCAGCTGTCCTGAGACACATCAAAATCGGCATCCGTCTGCACCACCCGGGATCTGCCTTTTTCCAGGATCTCGGGAAGGGTCATGGGCTCACCGGTAAGATCCACTGCCTCCAAAACGGCCATGTCGCTCAAAAGCAGGGGCAACAGTTCGTGGATGATCTTTGCAAGCTTTTTGTCCGCCTCATCCTCTGCGGGAGAAGCTGCCAGCTTTTCGATCTCCTTGATCACCCTGGCGGAAGCGGTTTTGTATTCCTCGATCCGCTCCTTGCCCAGCTTTTCAAAATTACCGTTCTTATCCGGCTTGAGAAAGGCGCTTTGAAGAAGGGAAAGCCTGATGATGTTTTCCTTCAAGACGTTGTACCGATCCTTGTCTTTGGCACCGGCTGTTACTTTTTCAATTTCATCCCGGATCCCATTGATGCGGGTCGCAAGATTTAAAACATCATACGGCATATCAGTCTCCTTTAAGCTACGATCCTTCTTGCCCAGGTACCGCTTTTCATAATGACAAAGCCAACCGTTGCCTTCAAAAGATCTGCCAGATTACAGCATAAAAAGATCAAAACGATGGGCAGCGGGGTAAAGTGGGTAAGCACAAAGGCCAGCGGCACGGTCACCGTCCAGTTAAAGCCGCTGTCAAACAAAAATGTGATCAGCGTTTTCCCGCCGGACCGGATGGTAAAGTAGGTGGCGTGCAAAAATCCCTGCAGGGGCATCATACAGGCCGTGATCCGGATCATGTTGGCTGCAATGTCCTTGACCTCTTCGGAGGTGTTGTAGATCCGCGGGAAAAAGGGCGCGGTCAAAAACATCAGGGTTCCGATGAAGAAGCAGACCACTACGGAAAACAAAATGATCCGGTAGGCCGTGATCTTGCCCTCTTCCACCTTTCCCGCACCCAGCATCTGTCCCACAATGATGGCCACGGAATCCCCCAGGGCGATGAATACGATATTGAACACGTTGTAGATGGTGGAATTGATATTCAGCGCCGCCACCACCGACAGACCTCTGGCCGAATAGCACATGGTCTGGGTCGCTATGGCCGATGACCAAAGTGTCTCATTCATCATCAGGGGAAGGGCCATGGAAAAGACCTTACCGATCATGGCTGTGGGTACCCGAAACGAAGAATAGACCCCCACAAAATAAGGCGCCTTTTCCTTCTGCGTATGGGACCATAGCATAACGATCCCCAACTGTATAAAGCGGGATACGATGGTGGCCACTGCCGCCCCGACTACGCCAAGCGCCGGCAGTCCCAACTTCCCGTAGATCAGGATATAGTTCAAAACCAGATTCACGAAAACCGCCGCAATGGATGCCCTCATTGGCACCGAAGTCTCCCCGGATTCCCGCAGGGTGGAGGAATAACTGATCTCGATGGCCATGGGAATATTTCCGATGAGCATGGTCCGCAAATAGATCCGGGCATAGGAAAGGGTTGCCTCCAGATCCCCCGAAACGGATCCGTCGTGCAGATACAGACGGATCAGATCATCTCCAAACACCCAGAACAGCACGGTGGATATGGCAAGCAGGGTTATTGCAAACAGGATCTTGATCCGAAACACATCCCTGACGCCCTTCATATCGTGGTTTCCGTAGAACTGAGCTCCCAGCACTCCTGCCCCGGAGGTTGCACCGAAGACGCAGAGGATCAGGATGAAAAAGAGCTGGTTTACGATGGATACACCGGACATCTGCTCGGTCCCGATCCGTCCCACCATGATATTATCCAGCATTCCCACAAAGTTGGTGATGCCGTTCTGCAGCATGATAGGTACAGCAACAAGAAGGACTTTTTTGTAAAAGTCCTTCTCGCCTATGTATTTCGATCTTCTGCTGTCTGTTGTTACCATAGATCAGTTCTTTCCCATCTGGGGCGCCGGTTTGTTTCTGTTATAGGTTTTCGAATAGTCCTTCAACTTATCCCGGTTATCCAGGATATCCGGTTTTTGGCCGTCCGGATTCTTGTACTGCTTGATCATATTCTTGGTCAGGTATTGGTTACGGTTCTCAAACACATGACCCACATGATCCATCGGTGTGAAGCTTCTGCGGGTATTGGGGTTAAACGGAAGCTTTCCTGCCGCATCCATAACGCTTGCTGTGTGGGCAAAGGCAAAGCCGATAGTAACACTGTAGTCCGTTTTATATCCTCCGGTCTCCAGCATATTCTTGGCAAACCTTCCTTTTGCCAATACCGTTTCCTTTGCATTTTCCACCTCATTGAAGGGATCTGCGATCACAAGGCTGGCAACGGAACCCTTGTCGATGTTATTTACATAGCGGTTATAGATCTCCAGCTGATCCAGATTCTGATCCACAAGGTTTTTCAGGTCATTCCCGCTTGCCTTCACTTCCTTGAAAGACTCGGCAAGATTGTAGGAGAATACCTCCTTCATAGCCTCTTTTGCCTCTTGTTTTTCTTCCTCTGTCAGATTCCTGGCTTTAACACTCAGCTTTGCAAGGGTGGTCATTCCCTTGATGGCTCCGTCCAGGTAAGGCTGCATATCCGCCTCGGAGGTCTTTTTCATCTCCATAAAATGATCCAGCTGCTGGTTGATCCTCTGATATACTTCATCGGCACCCATCTTGATGTATTTCTGATGGTCCTCCATAAGCTTGATCTGGACATCTCCCTCTAATTCATAAAGATATCCCGCTATCCGATCCGGAACCTTTTTCCATTTGATACCATCGAAGATACTTCCGTTCAAGATCTCCGGCATATAGTGATCTCTGAGACTGTCATCCATAGGCAGTTCCGCGAATTTATCCGCCCCCGCCATTTCAATCTGCCGGACATCCTTCATCTCTGTTTCGGAAAGCCATTCACTGATATGCTTGCCTTTGTTTTCGGCCGCTTTTTTTGCATAAAGCTTTTTTGCCTCATTCATTCCATAGGCCTTTACCATCAGGATTCCGTTATTCGGAACATGAAAATTCCCTTCTTCTCCTACAATGGCCTTGGTATAATCGTTGACCTGGATCATGAATTTGTCCAGAACGCCTCTTTGCGCGCCTGCTTTATGACGGTATTGCTCAAAGTTCTGTATGCTTTTGTCCCTCTGGCAGGCGATCTCGGTGATCTCCTCTTTACATTTCACGTTTTCCTGCCAGGCATCAAACATCACCTGGGAAAGCTTTGCGGCTTTACACAGATTCATATCATAAATAAAGTCCGGGTTTGAAAAATCCACCTTTTCCGTCAGCTGTCCCATCATTTCATAGGCCTTTTGGGTTCCGTCATGTATGGTCTGGGCGATCCATTTCTGATCCAGTGTTTCACGTGTCATTTTGACAACCACTTCATGGAACTTTGCCTGCTTCTGCTCCTTGAGCTTTGTAGGATCCAGAATGTCATCCAGTGTGTATTTCGGCTGACCGGTTTTTTCATCTTTCTCCAGCAAAAGTGCCATGTTGGTCACACTGAAGGCCGCGTTTCGGTCAAGAGAATAGGGGGATCTGGTATTGATATCCGCCAGCATTGCCTCGGTGTATCTGTCTCCCAGATAGGTTTTTCGACTATCCATGGTCTCACTGAACAGATCGATCTTCTTGATCTGATCTCTCCATGCCCGCATTTTGGCCTTCTGCCCCTCCACGTACTGCGAGCGCGCTCTCTCCCCTTTGACATTCTCAAACCGTTTCACCGTATCCTGGGCAAAAGCATCGCGAACGGAGCGTTCATTTACATCAATGACATTCTGCAGTTCGGTGATGGTGTCAAATCTGGCCTGGGCATAGTCAGAATTGATCTTGTCCTTCTTGTATGTCAGGTACCTCTTAGCACTTTCCTTGACACGGTTTGCGCATTCCAGATAGGCCGTATAGGTATGTTTTCTTTTCTCCCAATTCTCTTTTCCCTTACCCCGGCTTTCCTCCACCATCTGATTGGCCAGCTTTTTCAGCGTCTTCAGATCTTCCTTCAGTGCCCGGAACGCCGGAGAACTGCCCCTATACCAGTGATCCTTGCTGTCCAAAAGCTTATAGAGTTTGGTGATGGAATCCGCATTCTTGCGAAGCTCGATCCGGTTAGCGGTCTTGATCTTGTATTCCTGATAGCCGCTGTCCATCTTCTGCTTCAGATCCCGCTCCCTGCGGTTGTTTTCTTCGATCTCCTTCTCAAAGGCGGTATTGGTCACTCTCCGCCTGCCCTTCCCCTTCTCGAACTCGATCAGATCCTGAGGCTCCTCGATCTCCTCCCCACGCCGCTTGGCGATATTGATCTCCTGTCTTTTGGCAAAAAAGCCCGCCTGAGATTTGGATTTCTGGTTGCCCATCTTCACTTCTTTTTCATCATATTCGGCAATGAACTTATAGGAATCCTGTATGAATTTCAGGAAATCATCCAACTCTTCCTTGCTGATCTCGTTCTCCTTATCGTGCTCGCCGCCTTCCAGATCTTCTTCGTAAAAGGATTTGTCATCATCAGGCAGGATCTTGCCCGGATACGAAATATCTTTACCCGGCACAACCTTGTTCAGATCCAAATTGGCATTTTGTCTCCTATGGCCGCTTTTCCCCCGGAGTCTGTTCTTTTTCTCTTGTTCCTTCTGTTCGTAGAGTTCTTCGTCCTTCAACTTTGGTACCCCCTTTATAATCCTTTGCCGCTCTGCTTTTGCTGCACTTTTTTCTGCTCCCGCTGCATAGCCCGCTTATCCGCATCGTCATAAAGCTTTGTCAGGTTATGCTTCTTTTTTACCTGCCAGGAGACCAGATCCTTGACCAGGCCGTTCTTTTCTTCCTTGATCCGGCTGTCGGTCATAACCTTCAGCGGTTTGACGTCTTTTGTACATCCGTATTGTTCCTGGGCGATCTTCCAAAGATCCTCGTTGGTCAGCCGTTTTCCCGTTTTTTGATACTGCTCATCTGCAGCCTTTATGGCATTTGACAGATTGCTCATCTTCGGATCCATCAGTTTTTTCTCTTCCGCATAGGTGTATTTGTGATCCGCATCCTTAAGATGCCTGTTGTAAATACTCGATGCACGGGCAGTATCTTCATCCTGCCAGGCCTTTCCGTTTAGGTTAACGATCATATCCAGGCTTCTGGCAATGGAATGGCGATATCCCTCCTCACTCAGATTTGGGTTCTTCCGCGCGTGATCATCCGCTGCCAGCTTTTTCATCAGCTGATCCCGCAGATCCATTTCTCCCTCTCTTACGACCTTTTGCAGTTCCGCCTGACTTTTTTCCAAAAGAGCCAGCGTTTCAATGGCTGCGGCGATCCTGGGCTGTTCCCGCTTCTGTCTGGCGGGATCGTTTCTCCGGAAGGGATCCTCGTTGAAATCCTCATATTTCTTTTCCAGGTAAGCATTTACCGCCGAAATGGCTTTAGCCTGCTTTTCCAGAAGGATAGCCGCTTTCCTGTAGTCAATGGCCGGTGAGGTCTTGGCATACACCTCATCGGTATAATTGTACACATCATTCACCGTTTCTTTCATCTGCTTAAACTCCGGTGAGCCAAGTCCCAGCATAAAATAGTCCACATTGTGGATCATCATATAGCACTTGCCGGCATCCTCGGACAGTTGCTTCATGTGATCCATGCCGTTTCTCAGTTGCTGCGCTTCTGTCTGTGCCACCTTATTGATGGCATGATCCAACTGCAGATCCAATCCACTGCGTATGGCATTATCAAGCCTTACATCCGTTGCCTTGTTTACCGCATCGTCGATCCGCTTGTCAAGGTCCTTTAGTTCTCCCTGTTTCTTCCGGAAGGCAGCCTCTTTTTCATTGAATTCGATCCTATCCAGTTGATCATTTATAAAGGTTTCCCGGGACTTCTCTACATCTTTTTCCACCAGGTCGCCGAACACAGCGCCCTGCAGATGGGGGCTGTCCATCAGTTCCTTGGCAGCTTCCCAGCTTTTGGTCTTGTCTGCCACCTGCTCCAAAAGCTCCTTGCTTTCGGGATCTTTGATGGCCTCCTGAAACTCCTTTTCGGTTTCCGGAGTGGTCTTTCCGAAGATGGTCTTGTAAAGATAAACGCTCAGCATCCGGACCTTGGCTTCCCTGTTGGATGAATAGTAGATCTCGGAGGCATTGGGTTCCTCCTGTGCCTTCATTCTTTCGGATTCTTCCTGCCGTTTTTTTGCAAGCTCCGGGTCAATGGGGGCAAACCCTTGTCCGTTTCCATTCTGTACTTTTTTTCTGGGCATATCGATATCCTCTGTTTATTTACCTGGTTTCACCATAAATACCCCGGATCTTCTTCAATGGTTGCAGATCAGTTCAGAGATTTCCATTGGGGCTCTGCCTGAACCTTAATGGCCTCGGCAGCACCAAGGGTCTGAGCATAAGCTTCTCTGGCCTCGTCCGCAGTTGCTTTTCCGTCAAATTTGAAGCCGTTATTGGCTGCAACCTTGTCGATGAGGTCCACAGTATCCTGGGTGATCTTGTCAACACCGAGGAAATAGTAATAGTCTTTTTGATCGATGGTTTCACGATAGAATGCGATCTTTTCTCCCAAACTCGTGTCCGCTTCATTCATGGCATTCATGGTCTTGTTCAGCCCTTCGACAGGCTGGCCCTTATCATCATAAAAGTCCCATCCCCAGAAATTTTCTTCCGTCCTGGAGATCTTTTGATATACGAGACTCCGATCCGGCGCATAGATATCGGAAATATGAGATCCTGCTCCGTTTGAACCGCTGTCAAAAACCACTCCGTTTTCATTGATGGAAAGGCTTCTTCTGGACCATCCGTCGATCCCGAACAGATACTCCAGCTCTCCGCTGTGGTCGGACAACACAAACATCTCGCTGACGCCGTCCCAATTGGTCTCATAGTACAGTTCAAAGGCATACAGGATTCGATCCCCCACCGTTACGGGCGCATAGGAAACCCTGGGATCCACATCCTTCATCTCCTCGTTTGACTGAGCGACCAGATCCTTGATATCATTGACCGAATATTCCTCTCCGGCCTTCATCCCCAGATCGTTCATAGTCATCTCATCCTTGAAGTTTGCGGATACCCTGGCAGAGCTCTTACCCATGATAAAATCCGCAAACAGATCTCTCTGTGCTCCCGGAGACTCTTCTTCCTCTGCGGTCTCTTCCTCCGGAGAATCGACCTCCTGCGCTCCAGTATCCTGTGCCTCTGCCGGTTCCGTATCCTGATCCGTCTCAACTTCCGTAGGCTTCTGCGTATTGGCTGCGTCGCTCAGATCATCCAACCCTGTGGCTGCACTGTCTGTGATGTCTGTGCTATCCGCTGCAGCGGCAGGCTGGTTTTTTCCGGAAGAAGGCGTATTCGCCTGTTTTCCCCCACATCCGCCAAGGGCCACAGTGACCGTTATCATCATTGTCATCAGTATTGCTTTCTTTTTCATGTTCCTAATACCTCTTTTCTTTATATTCTGTTGCTTATTTGCTACGCCCTGAGCAGCTCGGCATAAAAGCCGTTTTGTGCCAGCAGCGTGTTATGATCTCCCTGTTCGATGATATTGCCGTCCTTCATTACCAGGATCAGATCCGCATTTCGGATGGTGGAGAGCCTGTGGGCCACGATAAAGGTGGTCCGATCCTCCATCATTCTGGTAAAGGCGTTCTGAATCTTGATCTCGGTACGGGTATCAATGGAGGAGGTAGCCTCATCCAGAATCAACATGGGCGGAAGCGCCAGCATTACCCGGGTGATGCAAAGAAGCTGCTTTTGACCCTGGGAAAGGGATCCGCCGTCTTCTCCGATGACGGTGTCATAGCCATTGGGAAGCCTTCTGATAAAGGAATCCGAATAGGCTGCCTTTGCCGCTGCCACCATCTCCTCATCGGTGGCGGAGGGTTTGCCCATCTTGATGTTATCCCGGATGGTTCCGCTGCGAAGCCAGGTATCCTGCAGCACCATTCCGTAGGAGCTGCGAAGGCTCTTTCTTGTGAGGTTCTGAATATTTTCTCCATCCACCTTGATGCAGCCCTGATCCACATCATAAAAGCGCATCAAAAGATTGATAACCGTAGTCTTGCCGCAGCCCGTAGGACCCACGATAGCCACATTCTGTCCCGGCTGTACCGAAAGGTTAAAGTTCTCAATGAGCTTTTTCTCAGGCACGTAGGAAAAGCTCACATTCTCGCAGGTTACCTCTCCCTTTACCTCATCGGGCTCCTTGGCGGAAAGGCTGTCCGCACTCTCCGGCTCCTGAGCGATGATCTCAAAGATCCGTCCTGCACAGGCAATGGCGTTTTGCAGCTCCGTCACCACTCCCGAGATCTCGTTAAAGGGCTTGGTATATTGGGTGGAATAGGATAAAAAGACTGCCAGAAGTCCTACCGTCATATGCATGGAGCAAACCGCAAAGCCTCCCGTCAGGGCTACTGCCGCGTAAACAATACTGTTGACAAACCGGGTACAGGGGTTTGTCAGGGAGGAAAAGAAGATGGCCTTTAGGGAAACGCTTTCCAGCTCCTCGTTGATCTTTCCGAAGGTCTCTAAGATCTCATCCTCCTGTCCGAAGGCCTTTACCACCTTTTCATTTCCCAAAGTCTCATCAATAAGGGCTGTCTGCCTGCCCCGGATCTCCGACTGTTTTTTGAACATGTCATAGGTATGGGTGGCAATATAGGAGGCCACAAACAGGGACAGGGGCGTGATCAGAACCACCACCAAAGTGATGATCCAGGAAAGCTTTAGCATGATCACAAGGGTTCCCACAATGGTGGCAACGCCTGTAAAGAGCTGGGTAAAGCCCATTAAAAGTCCGTCCGCAAACTGGTCCGTATCCGTCATCATCCTGGAAACCAGATCCCCGGAGGGGTGCTGATCCAGATAGGAAAGGGGCAGCCTTTGGATCTTTTCAAAGGCATCCTTTCGGATATCCCGCACCACTTCATAGGTGATGTTGTTGTTCATCACGTTCATAACCCACTGCATGGCTGCGGTGATCGCCACCACAACGCCGATCTTAATGAGGGATTTTACGATAGCCTGCAGCTTGATATAGCCCGGCATCAGCTGATCGATGACCTCACCGATGAGGATGGGCACATAAAGGGTCCCTGCCACGATGAGCAGCGCCAGAAACAGGGTAATGATGATGCCTGTGCGATAGTCCGCCATATAGGCCCAGACCTGCTTCAGGATTCGCCTGCTTTCACGGCTTTTTTCGCTTTTTTCACTATTCTTTTTACGAAAGATTCCCGGTAGTTTCATAAAGCCTCGTTGCTCTTTGCTAACTATTTTCATGCTGTCTTTTGCTGTGATTCATAGATCTCTCGGTAGATCTCGCAGCTTTGCAAAAGCTCTTCATGTTTTCCGCTTGCCACAATGCGTCCGTTGTCCATGACAAGGATCTTGTCCGCATCCATAATGGCGTTGGTCCGCTGGGATACGATAAAGGTCACAGGTCTGGGGGAAAGCTGGGTTAATGCCTGGCGAAGCTTTTTGTCCGTGGCCATATCCAGTGCCGAGGAAGAATCATCCAGGATCAAAATAGGACGTTTTGCAATAAGTGCCCTTGCTATGGTAAGACGCTGCTTTTGTCCTCCGGAGAAATTCCGACCACCCTGCTCTACCTCGCCCTCAAGGCCTCCCTTTGCCTGAGCAACTTCAAGGGCCTGGGCACTTTCCAGGGCTGATAGCATCTCCTCCCGGGTGGCATCCTTTTTGCCCCATTTCAGGTTATCCGCAATGGTGCCTGCAAAGAGTACCGCTTTCTGGGGTACCACTGCCACCAGCTGCTCTAACTGCTCTTTGGTATAGTTCTTCACATCTTTGCCGAAGAGTCGGACCTTACCCTCTGTGGCATCATAAAATCTGGGAATGAGGTTCACAAGGGACGTCTTCCCGCAGCCTGTTCCGCCGATGATACCGATGACCTCATTGCTCTGAGCCGTAAAGCTGATATCCTGCAGGGATTCCTCTCCAGCTCCCTGATACCGAAGGCTTACCGCCTCAAAGCTGACGGCAGGCTGAGCTTCTCCTGCAATCCCCTCAGAAGCCGGGGTAAAAGTCGAAGCTCCGCCGCTTCCTGCTGCGGAACCGGGATACTGCATGGAAGGCTCCAGGGAAAGAGCGCTTACAATTCGGTTTCCGCTGGCAAGGGCTTTGTTGATGGTTACGGTGAGATTGGCGAACTTGATAAGCTCCACCAGAATCTGCGTCATGTAGTTATACAGCGCCACCACTTCACCCTGGGACAGCACGCCCCTGTCGATCTGAATGGCACCGGTACGGATCAGAAAGATGATAGCCAGATTGACGATCACATAGGTTACGGGATTCAGCAGGGCCGATACCTTTCCTGTTTTCTCCTGGGCCAAAAGGAGCTGTTCGTTGCGGGCATTGAAACGCCCGATCTCTTCTCTCTCTTTTACGAAGGCCCGGATCACCCGAACTCCCGTTAAGTTCTCCCTGGCTGCCTGGGTCAGCTGATCCACCTTTTGCTGGATCTGTTTCATCATGGGAATGTGGAAGTTCATGATCAGAAAGACCACTGCCGACAGGCCGAAGATCACTGCCACAAACAAGGATGCCGACCAGGGATCGATGGTAAAGGCCATCACCATGGCTCCCAGCACCACAAAGGGAGAACGTAGCAAAAGCCTTAGCACCATGTTCACGCCGTTTTGGGCCTGAGTGATATCCAAGGTCATACGGGTGATCATGGTGGAAGCTCCCATCTTGTCGATCTCCGTATAGGAAAAGCTCTGCAAATGGGAAAAGAGGGCGTACCGAAGCTTGGTGGCAAAGCCCACCGCCGCTTTGGCTGCAAAATACTGGGCCGTCACCGATACCCCAAGGCCCACCGCCGCCAGAAGAAGCAGCACCAGACTCATGCCCACAAGATACCCTCTGCTGCGATTCCCCATGCCGTGATCGATCATAGCCGCCACCACCAGGGGAACGAAGAGCTCCAGGATGGCCTCCGACATCTTAAAAGCCGGGGCCAGGATGCATTCTTTCTTATATTCTTTTAGGTAGGGAAGTAGTTTTTTCATGTCCGAAAAACCTTGCTGCCTTTCCGAAGCTGTGTTACTCTGATAATCGGACATAAAAATGCCCGTACTCCGTACTATTATAGCATAGGATCCCCCGATTATAAAAGCATTTCTTATGACCGGATGATCCCGAAAGGAACCTTTATGAAGCTTCTCTTTACCGATATTGACGGCACCCTCATAAGACGCGATCAGACCATCTCCGATGCCGTAGCCATAGCACTCTCTGACGCAGCGGCCAAAGGCCACGGACTGATCCTTTCCTCCGGGCGCCCCCTGAAAAGTATCGAGAATGTTTTTTCCTATCTTGACTCCCGCATTACGCACCCCTTTTCCCTGCAAATGATCATTGCCAACAATGGCGCCCAGATCTATGACAGGGCTACGGGACAAAACATCTACGAGGAAAGACTGCCTCTTGTCTTGGTGGATGAATTGCAGGCACTGGCAGAGAAGTGTCAGATCCACATCCAGACCTACACGGATGACAATCTCATCTGCACCCGGATGGATGCGGAAACCGAGCGGTATGTAAAACGGGTGATTTTGCCCATTAAGCTGTCCCCCATCCTTTCCGACGCACTGGACAAGCCTCCCTTTAAAATGTTAGCCCTTGCTAACGAAGGCAGCCAAAAGCTCATGCCCTTCAGGGAAAAAGCCATGGAACGCTTCGGAGACCGGATCCACTGCATCTTTTCCGGAGAGGGGTATCTGGAGATCATTCACAAAAACGCAGACAAAGGAAATGCCCTGCGATTTCTCGCAGAGCATTTAAGTGTTCCCATATCCGATACCATAGCCGTCGGAGATTCCGAAAACGACCTGCCCATGATCCTGGCAGCAGGCACAGGCTATGCCATGGCTAACGCCACAGAGCCTGTGAAAGCAGCTGCCTCTCACATCACCCTTCATTCCAACGAAGAGGATGGAATTCTGGAGGTACTGCAGCATTTCCGGCAGTAAGCCTTGGCTTACTATTTGGCTTTTTTCTTGGATTTCTTAGCGTATTTTCCGGCAACCTTTCCCGCTGCCGTTCCGATCTTATTCAGTCCGGACTGGTTGATATGAACGATGTCCGAATACCATTTCCCCGGATCCTCATGCATGTTATAGCCTTCCGTGGAAGCCATAATAAATGCATTGTTCTCCTTGCACAGCTTGCTCTGGGCATTGGCGATGGGATCCATCATTCCCGGGCAGCCGATCATCTGGGCAATGCGGATCATGAACATTTTCTCACATCCGGCTTTTTTGAACTTGGACCAGATCTTTTTCGTATTGGCTACATACGTATCGGGACTGTAGCCCTTCTGTCCGTCGGATTCTCCCTGATACCAAACCACATAAATATGACGGATCTTACATTTGTGCTTCTTCAGATAGGATTTGGCCTGCTTCATGCGGCTGATGGTGCTCTCTAAGATGCCGCTGGTAAGCCAGGTACTGGAGGTGGTTCCGCCCCAGGCTGCAGGTACCCCTACCACGGGAACCTTGGTCTTCTTATAGTAGGCTATGGAGAATGCCGAGCACAGAGTTCCGTTACCGCTCATATACTTACCGTTTAACATGTATGCCCTGTTGGTACCGTTTCCGAAGGGCTCCTTCATCATGATGATCTTCTGCTCATCACTGGTAGCAATGTTAAACTCATAAGCTGTTCCGGCTTCCGGCGTAGGTGCCATGGTGTAGTTGCCGCCGGCGCCTGCCATATTGCTCTGTCCGGCAAAGATCACCAGATCCACCGTATCCCTAACCACAACGGTGTATTCCTGTCTCACCGTCTGGGACTGGATGGAAACCACTGCCTTTCCTGCCTTCATACCGATCATCTGACCCAGGCCGTTTACGCCTACGATACTGGGATCGGAGCTGGAAAAGATCACGCCTCCCATACCGCCGATGTTCATGGTGCGCTTTTCGCCGCAGATGAGATAGATCTTTTTCTTTTCCTTGATGACCTTGATGGGTACCTCCACCTTGGTGGATACGGTGGTGGTATCTACGGTATCATCTGCCAAGACCCTTGCGGGCAGGCTCAGAAGCGTAGCCAGAAACAGGGCCGCTGCCAGTAGAAAAATGCGAAGTGTGTTTGTTTTTTTCATATCCAAACCTCGTATAAAAACACCCCCTGCAGAAAGCTCCTAGCAGAGCCTTTGCCGGGGGTCATTTTTGTTGTCTTATGCAATCTTGCTTTTTGCGATCTCAGCAAGCTGTGCAAAGCCGTCAGCATCATTAACTGCCATCTCTGCCAGCATCTTACGGTTGATATCGATCTCAGCAAGCTTTAAGCCATACATGAAACGGCTGTAGGAAAGACCGTTCAGTCTTGCTGCTGCATTGATACGAGCGATCCAGAGCTGTCTCATCTGGCGCTTTCTTTCCTTACGTCCTGCATAGGAAGAAGCCAGTGCTCTCATAACGGACTGCTTAGCGATCCTGTACTGGTTAGAGCGAGCGCCTCTGTAACCCTTTGCTAACTTTAAGATTCTGTTATGTTTCTTCTTTGCGTTTAAACCGCCTTTGATTCGTGCCATTTTATTACCTCCTACCCTGACTTATAAATACGGTGTCAGCTTCTTCATATTCTTAACATTGGTTGCATCCGTCATAGCGGGTTTACGCAGATTTCTCTTGGTCTTTGCAGACTTCTTCGTTAAAATATGACGTTTATAAGCTTTGTTTCTTTTCAGCTTTCCGGTCCCTGTCAATTTGAAACGCTTTGCTGCTGCTCTTTTTGTTTTTACCTTCGGCATTGTTTGTTCCTCCTAATTTACTTTTTTTCCGCAAGCACGATGTGCATTGCCCTGCCTTCAACCTTGGCAGGCTTCTCCACTACTGCAACGTCCGCCAGAGCCTGCGCGAAATCGTCCAGTACGTGTTTGCTGTTATTCATATGTGCCATCTCACGTCCGCGGAAGCGGAGTGTGACTTTTACTCTGTCGCCCTTAGCCAAAAGCTTTCTTGCAGTATTCACCTTGGTGTTCAGATCGTTGGTGTCGATGTTCGGTGACAGTCTGATCTCTTTCAGCTCGATGATCTTCTGCTTCTTTCTGGCTTCCTTTTCCTTTCTGCTTTGCTCATAGCGGAACTTTCCGTAATCTACGATCTTGCATACCGGCGGATTTGCTGTAGGTGCGATCTTTACAAGATCAAGACCTGCCTCGTCTGCCAGTGCCTGCGCCTCTCTTGAAGACATGATTCCAAGCTGTTCGCCCGTCTCAGAGATCACTCGTACTTCCTTGTCACGGATCTGTCCGTTAATACTCAATTCGCTGATAAAAAACACCTCCCATACATAAAGAAAAAGTGGACACACAGGTATCCACTTTTTTCTGCTATCATCATCCGAATACGGGCAACGCCCTTCGTAGGATTGCGATATAGGAACTCCTGTCAGCAGCCAAGGCGCCACAGGGTGAGAGCGGATACTCTGCTTGTTTTGCACATATGTGTTTCACATACTCGTATAAAATACCACAACCGTGCGCTTTTGTCAAACACAAATTTATTTCTTCTTTTCTTCCTCAGGAAGCTCGACTCTGATCTCCTTGGTACGGATCTCTTCCAGGATCTGTGCCTTGAAGTCTGCCAGGGGCTTTTGTCCTTCGTTGCCTTCGTAGCGGCTTCTGACGGAAACCAGTCCCTGCTCTTCTTCCTGCTGACCTACAACCAGCATGTAGGGAACCTTTTCCAGTCTTGCTTCACGGATCTTAAAGCCGATCTTTTCGGAGCGGTTATCCACCGTTACATCCACGCCTGCATCCAAAAGCTCTTTGTAAATGCCCTGTGCGTAGTCTGCAAACTTCTCGGAAATAGGCAGAACACGTACCTGCTCGGGGCAAAGCCAGGTGGGGAACTTGCCTGCATAGTGCTCAATGAGCCATGCCAGGGTTCTTTCGTAGCATCCCATGGAGGTTCTGTGAATGATGTAGGGACGCTTCTTTTCACCGTTCTGATCAATGTAGTACATATCGTAGCGCTCAGCCAGGAACATATCCAGCTGAATGGTGATCATGGTATCCTCTTTGCCATATACGTTCTTAGCCTGGATATCCAGCTTCGGTCCGTAGAAGGCAGCCTCGCCGTCCTCTTCGGTATAGTCAAGGCCGATGTCATTGAGGATCTTGCGCATGGCATCCTGTACCTTATCCCAATCCTCTGCGGTTCCCAGATACTTGCCGGGATTCTTGGGATCCCATTTGCTCATGCGGTAGGTTACATCTCCCTCCAGACCCAGGGTTACAAGGCAGTGCTTAGCCAGCTTTACGCAGTTTTTGAACTCGTCTGCGATCTGCTCCGGGGTACAAACCAGATGACCCTCGGAAATGGTAAACTGTCTGACTCTGGTAAGGCCGTGCATTTCGCCGGAATCCTCATTCCGAAACAGCGTGGAGGTCTCACCCATTCTGTAAGGCAGATCCCTGTAGCTTCTCTGTTTTGCCTTATATACAAAGTACTGGAAAGGACAGGTCATGGGACGAAGAGCCATAACCTCTCTGCCGCCCTTATCCTCATACACCTTATCCTGAGCATTTTTCATAGCTACGGAGGTATCGCTGTAAAGCTTCTGATCCTCCAGTGCTTCCTCTTCGCTCATGAGATCGTCGTTTAAGACAAACATACCGTCTTTATAGTGGAACCAGTGATCGGAAAGCTTATAGAGGTTGGACTTTGCCATCAGCGGAGTTTTGGTTCTCACATAGCCCCACTCACGGTCCTCCAGATCCTCGATCCAGCGCTGCATCTTCTGGATGATCTTTACGCCCTTGGGCATGATGAGGGGAAGTCCCTGTCCGATAACATCCACCGTGGTAAAGAGCTCCATCTCACGGCCCAGCTTGTTGTGATCCCGCATCTTGATGTCCTCAAGGTGTGCCAGATACGCCTCCAGCTCCTCTTTTTTCGCAAATACGGTACCGTAAATACGCTGCAGTCTAGCCTTGTTGGAATCGCCTCTCCAGTATGCCATGGAGGAGGAGATCAGCTTAAAGGCCTTAATGCCCTTGGTACTCATCATATGAGGTCCTGCACACAGATCCACAAAGCCCTTCTGATCGTAGAAGGAAATCTGTGCATCCTCGGGAAGATCCTTAATAAGCTCTACCTTGTAGGGCTCCTCTTTTTCTTCCATCAGACGGATAGCCTCTTCTCTGGGAAGGGTGAAGCGGGTCAGCTCATTGCCTTCCTTAATGATCTTCTTCATCTCTGCTTCCAGATTGTCCAGATCCTCTCTGGAAAAGGGCTCTGCATCGAAGTCATAGTAAAAGCCCTCGTCAATGGCAGGTCCAATGGCACATTTTGCATTGGGGAAAAGTCTCTTTACCGCTTCTGCCAGGATATGTGACGTTGTATGTCTCAGCACCCGAAGGCCCTCCGGATCATGAAGGGTCAAAATGGAAAGCTCGCAGTCCTCGGTGATCTCGGTCCGAAGGTCCTTGACCTCTCCGTTTACCATACCTGCACAGGCTGCACGGGCGAGTCCTTCGCTGATATCCTTTGCGATATCCAGGATCGTCATGGCGCCTGCATACTCTTTGCTGCTGCCGTCCTTGAGTGTGATCTTCATAGCATTTACCTCCTTTGTGAGTATTTTTCTATTGTTCTGTATGCATCCTACATAAAAAAGTCCCCGGCATATATCTATATGCCAGGGACGTAAGATACGCGGTTCCACCCTGCTTCCTCCCAAAATGGGAAGCACTCATTTTAAACAGACTCCGAGGTGGTCTTCAAGCTGCGACCTGATAGATATCTTCCAGCACCCCTAAGGGGATATCCTCTCTGCAACACGTCATTGCAACCCTACTCTTCTCTTCAACGTCTTCTCTATTGAATTGTCCGTATCGGATTGGGTATAGTCTATCCCTAACCCTCTGATCTGTCAACTACTTTATGATGCGTTTCTGCCGCAGCACTTTTTATACTTCTTGCCGCTTCCGCAGGGACAGGGATCGTTGGGGAATACCTTTGCTTCCTTAACGATGGTGGTAGAACGCTTCTGCTCCTTGTAAAGCTCGCTTCTCTTTTCCTCGTCAAAGATGCTCTCCCACTCTTCCAAGCCGTAAAGCCAATCTGCCTCAGCTGCTACCATGTTCTTGTAAAGCAGCTCCTTGTCAAACTTCAGGGATACTTCGGTATCCTCTTCCATCTCCTCGATGGGATTGGGCTCTACCAGGGAATCATTGATACCATCCAGAAATCCGGTCATAGTCATGATGTCCAGATTGTATTTTTCAGCCAGCTCCTTTACAGTGCCCTTAACCTCGGTATCGGGATCTGCCAAAAGCTGCTTATAAACTTCCTTTTCCTGTAAAAAATATGCCTGCCACAGTTTCTTGAGCTTGCCCTTATCTGCTGTCTCTGAATAGGCCATAGCCCGCCATTTTTCCAATAATGCCATTGTATCTGTCTCCTTTAACAAGATTTACTCTACTCTTTATAGCACAACTTGCGTCATAATTCAAATGCTATTTCGGACTCTTTTCATTGACGATGAGGGTATCGGAATGCTTCTTGCCGGATTCATCGGTAGAAGAAACGATGACCTGATAGCTGCCGTCGATGAAAGGCTTCAGTTTGTACTCTTCCTCCACGTCTCCGCCTTCGGCGATATAGGTCACCACTGCGGTGTTGCTTCGAAGGTCGATCTTGACGTATTCATATCCCGGGCGCTTCCGATCCACCTCTCCGATGGACACATAGTGCTTAAGAATGTAGTCATAATACCGGACGGTCAAAAGCTTGGACTGCTCTTCCTCTGTCACATCTTCGGGAAGATCCCGGTAATTGTTGGTGTAATTGTCCCTTTGCTCCTTGGTCAGCTTCGAAAGCATCTGACACTTCTCATATTCCGAGGCCTGGTGGAACTTCTTGTAAAAACGGTCTATCTTCACCGTATCGGAAACCACCACAACTCTGGGAACCAGAAAGATCACCAGAAACAGCGCCATGGCGGCAATGGCAATGATGTAGCCGTATTTCAGTTGCTGCTCTCTTCTGTATTTCAGCGGTGCCTTCTTAAAGAATCTGGCCTCTTCCTGCTGATCATGAAGGCTGTCCAGATCCATATCCGCAGGCGCCAGCTCCGACAAGAGCTCATCCAGGGAGGAAAAACGATCAAAATCATAGAGCTCCACCGCCTTCATAATGGCATCGCTCTGAAAATCCATAACCCGGGTTTTCATATCCTTAGGCTCAGTGGGTACCTTTTCCTCGTTGATCCGCTCATAGTAGGGCATGACAGTCTCGCCTGTTACATACCGATACAAAAGAGCTCCCATCTCAAAGATATCCGCCTTGGGACCGGGAGTTGCCTCCGGTACGTAAAGCTCTACGGGGCAAAACCCCTCTCTGCGAATGGCGGGGCTTCCCAAAACCTCCGCTGCCATATCCTCACAGGGATCCGTAAAGTGGGTCAGGATCGGCCTCTTGTCCTTGGTAATTAAAATCGTATCCGGATTGATGCTGCCGTGCCAGATCCCCCTTTTATGCAGTCTTGAAAGAGTTGCAAACAAAGGTTTCAGATATTTTAAAAGATCCTCCACCGTGAACTTTGCACTGTGTCTTGCGAAAAGGGTCTTTGCAAAGGTTTCTGCCTCCGGCTGTTCCTCCTCGATGACATATACCGTGCCGTTTTCCTCAAAGTAGGTCAGGATATTGGCTACGTAATCGATGGGATACAGACCGATGAGCCGCTTCGCCCTTGCGATCATGTGCTGCCTCATAGAATCAAAGGTAGTCTCGGATGCCATCTGCTTACAGAACACGCCCTGCTCTTCACCGGGCTCCCTGTCCAGAATGGCCTTCGGAAACAGCTCCCGGATCACCACCTTTTTCTGCCGGAAAATATCAAAGCCGGCGTAGCTTACCACCAGATCGTTATCCTCCAGGAAACCATCTACCCGGTAACGATTCTCTCCAAGCACCGTATCCAGCCTTAAATAAGGTTTTTCAATTAATCGTCTCTTTTCGCTCATAGTATCAGTATAGCATCGGTTTTCTTCTTGTCAATTTGTTTCACAATATGTTAACATTCACGGTAGGCAGGAACAAAATGAGGTTTCTCGTGCTCGCACGAAAGAAACCGAATTGAAGTTTCTGCCAACCACACCCACACCGAGTAAACAGCCGCGACAGCGGCAGTTGAGGTGCGGTAGCACCGGGTTTACGAGGTTGTTGTGTGGTTGCGTGAATGTTAACACCTAGCAGGAACTCCCACACATCGAGTATCCGAAGGATACGAGATGAGGGGGAGGTTACTGTAAATCGTAACTCTGTTAACTCTCCACCCACACCGAGTAAACAGCCGCGACAGCGGCAGTTGAGGTGCGCAGCACCGGGTTTACGAGGTTGTTGTGTGGTTGCCGTGAATGTTAACACCAAGAAAGGAACTCACATGTACACCAAACCCCAACGCACCGCGGCCATTATCGGCCTCATCCTGATCCTGCTCTTTCTCATCGGCCTGGTCCTTTCCGCCATCTTCAATCCCGGCGGGAAGCTCTTTTACGGCATGCTTTTTGGCACCATTGCGCTGCCCATCCTTCTGTGGATCTACATCTGGCTCTACGGAAAGATGTCCGGCAAGCACACCATTGCAGACTTTGATCTGCCCGGTGACAAAGCCCCGGCTCAAAATGCAGAGGCTTCCTACAACACAGCACATGAGAACATGACTGTTTCCAAAAAGAATATCAAAGACGTTACGAAGGGAGAAGAATCATGATAAACCCTGAAGATACCTCATTTTTGCTTCTTAGCATCGGCGTAGGCGTGCTGAGCGTCGTAGCCTTCTGGCAGGATATGCTCTTTGGCGCCATGTCCTGCTTCATCCTGTCTCTGGCAGGCATTTCCGCCCACTTTAAGGCTCGCAGCAAGGAGAAAAAACGAAGGAAAGAGGCTGAGACTGAGGCCGCATTGAAGGCCCAATCTGCAGAAGCAGAAAGCACAAACTCCAAAGTAACCGAATAAACTCCACATAAAACAGCATCACAAAAGGCAGATCCCGAAGGACCTGCCTTTTTCTTCATTCTGTTCTCAATTCTCTTATTTCTTCAAAGGACTCTCACGATAGATGATATCATCACGAGTCGGTCCGTTGGAAATCATGGTGATGGGATATCCGATCTGCTGCTCTACAAACTCCACATACTTTCTGCAGTTCTCCGGCAGCTTGTCAAACTCACGAATGCCGCGGATGCTCTCACCCTTCCAGCCGGGGAGCTTTACATATACCGGTTTGGAGCGCTCCAACTTTGCAGTTACAGGGAAGTCCGTGGTCTGCTCACCGTCGATCTCATAAGCGGTACATACAGGGATCTCATCCAGGTATCCCAGTACATCAAGCACCGTAAAGGCCACATCCGTGGTACCCTGCAGACGGCATCCGTATTTGGAAGCTACGCAGTCAAACCAACCCATTCTTCTGGGTCTGTGGGTGGTTGCACCATACTCTCCGCCGTCTCCGCCGCGCTCACGAAGCTCCTGGGCTTCCTTCTCATCTAAAATCTCCGTTACAAAAGCACCTGCGCCTACTGCCGAGGAATAAGCCTTGCAGACCGTAACCACCTCTTTGATCTCGTAGGGCGGAAGTCCTGCGCCGATGGCACCGTAAGCTGCCAGGGTTGAGGAAGAGGTTACCATGGGATAGATTCCGTGATCCGGATCCTTCAAGGTTCCCAGCTGACCTTCCAACAGCACCTGCTTGCCTTCCTTCAGTGCCTTATCCAAAAACAGGGAAACATCACAAACGTAAGGTGCTACCATATCCCTGTACTCATGCAGGGTATTCAGAAGCTCTGCGGGATCCAGAGCAGGCTTATGATATAAATGCTCCAGCATGACATTTTTCAGTCCGCAGACTCTTTCTACCTTTTCCTTCAGGATCTCTTCATCAAAGAGTTCGCTGACCTGGAACCCGATCTTTGCATACTTATCGGAATAAAAAGGTGCGATTCCGGATTTGGTGGAACCAAAGGACTTGCCTGCCAGTCTCTCCTCCTCATACTGATCGAACAGTACGTGATAGGGCATTACAATCTGGCAACGGTCTGAAACCAGGATCTTAGGCATGGGTACGCCCTGCTCCGTGATCTCCCCTATCTCCTTCATCAGCTTGGGAATATCCAGTGCAACGCCGTTTCCGATGATGCTGGTGGTGTGATCGTAAAATACACCGCTGGGCAAGGTGTGCAGAGCAAATTTGCCGTAATTGTTCACAATGGTGTGACCTGCATTGGCTCCGCCCTGAAAACGGATGATGATATCGGCTTTTTCAGCCAGCATATCCGTGATCTTGCCTTTTCCTTCGTCTCCCCAGTTAGCTCCTACTATTGCTTTTACCATTCGTTTTGTCTCCTTATGATCGCTCAGACAAACGCCTTGGGCCTATGGCCTTTTGGCTACAACTTAGCATCGGGGCGCCGCTTCTTTGCAAAAACGCCTTAAGTAGTATATACCACAATTCCCCGCTTGTAAAATAGTTTCTGCATTCCATCAACATTCCGTCTCAGATCCAGTGCAGGCATTTCCCCACGATGCCGAAGACATAATGTACAAAATAGGTTCCCCAGATGCTTCTCTGATGCTTATAGATAAAGCCCAAAGAGCCCATCAGTACAGCCGCACCGATCATATAGAACAGACCGTAATGCAGATGGAACACTCCGAAGATCAGGGAAGATACGGCGATCGCCACATAGTCTCCGTACTTGTAGGTACCCAGGATCCGGTGGAGGTTTTCCTGCATACAGCAGCGCGCCAGAAACTCCTGGAACAGCGCGATGAAGATATACTCGATCAGATAAGCCGGTCTGTCCTCATATTTCCAGAAGGCAACCTCCTTGGAGAAATAGCCGCTGCCCAGCTTGATAAATACGATCTTTAGTACCACGAGAAACAGCACCAGCGAAACGGCAACGATGACCGCCTCCTTCATATCCTTGCCGAAGTGCTTGCTCTTTAAGCCCATATCCGCCACGGTAAAGCTGGTAAACTTCAAAAAGATCACCAACATGCAGCAGGATAAGAATTCACACAGTCTGGAAAGATACTGGGTGGGGAAGGGATCCTGCAGAAAATGATACAGGGCAATGGTAAAGACCCAAAGGCACAGTACAAAGACCGCACCCACCATGACCGTCATGGAATCGTTTCGTTT
>JAEEKV010000035.1 GCA_016282595.1 Lachnospiraceae bacterium | reverse complement strand
AGCTGATCGGAGCAACCAACTGCGGTTCCTCCATGATCATGACAGACCCCAAGGGAGAGCTTTTCTCCCTGCATTCCGAATTCTTGAAAAAACGCGGCTACAACGTGCTTCTTCTGGACCTTCGTGATACCTATTCATCCAGCCGCTGGAATCCCCTGGACTCCATCTGGGATATGTACCAGGATTACCTGGATGCCGGAAAGGGCATCAAGGCTCACAAGGATAACATGGCAAACTATCCGGATCTGAAGCAGATGGACGGCCCTGCAGAAGAGGGCAGCCTTTGGATCGAGTGGCGGGGACGTGCCTATGCGGATCCCACCCACTGCCAGGACGATGTTTCCGTTGAGAAGCAGAAGATCTACGACGAGATGTACGAAGATCTGAATGACCTTGTCTGCGTTATCTGTCCCGTAGAGAATGAAAAGGATCCCGTTTGGGAGAAGGGTGCAAGATCCATCATCATGGCAACCTTCCTTGCCATGCTTGAGGATTCCGCAGATCCCGAGCTGGGAATGACCAGGGATAAGTTCAACTTCTTCAACCTGAACAAGATCCTGACCAATTCGGAAAATGAGTTCGAAGCGCTGAAGAGATACTTTGAGGGCAGAAGCAAGCTGTCACAGGCGGTTACCCTTTCCAGACAGGTGCTTTCGGCAGCTGACACAACGCTGTCCTCCTACATGTCCATCACCTTCGACAAGCTGAATATGTTCAATGACCGCGGTCTTTGCGGCCTGACCAGTGCAACGGATATCAAGGCAGCTGACTTCGCCTTTACTCCCACGGCACTGTTCATGAAGATCCCGGATGAGAAGGATACCCGTCACGGACTGGCAGCAGTGTTCATCCTGTGTATGTACAAGGCCCTCATCAAAGTGGCAAGCTCCAGAGAAGACCTTTCCCTTCCGAGAAACGTTTACTTCCTTCTGGATGAGTTCGGTAACATGCCCAAGATCGAGAAATTCGATAAGATGATCACCGTAGGCCGTTCCAGAAAGATCTGGTTCAACATGGTGGTGCAGTCCTACTCCCAGCTGAACAACGTATATGGCGAGCAGGTTGCCGACATCGTAAAATCCAACTGCGGTGTGAAGATGTTCATCGGTTCCAACGATATCGGTACCTGTAAGGAGTTCTCCGAGCTTTGCGGAAATATGACCGTGAAGACGACCTCGACCTCCTCCAGTGTGGGACAAAAGGAAGGAGATATTAATCTTTCCACCCAGACCCAGGTAAGACCCCTCATCTATCCTTCCGAGCTGCAGAAGCTGAACAATGCGGAATCCACCGGTAACTCCATCATCGTTACCTTCGGTAATTATCCGCTGATGACAAAATATACGCCTTCCTATAAGTGCAAATATTATCAATTCGGCACCATGGATATGGGTGAGCTTCGAAGCCATATGTTCAAGGCGGATGAAGTCTTTTACGATATCGATGAGAGGAATGATAAGATCCTCGGCGGTGCTGTAGCGGAAGCAGGCTGATTTTTGATTTTTCTTGCAACCGGATCCGTCTGATTTGCGTATTATAGTCAGAAAGCGCAAAGAACGCAGGATCTCGAAAGGGGACAGGACATGAAGGAAGAAATTCTCAACCAGGAAAACGAGCAGGAAAAAGAGAATAATGAAAATATCATTCTGAACGACAATCAGCTGAAGCAGGACCAAAAACAGGAAGTAAAGCCGGAAGAGGTTCAGAAAGAGGAAGAAATACAAGCCCTGAACGTCAATGAACTGGAGAAGGAGAAGAATCAGGCAGAGGCTGACCGTCGCAGGCAGCAGCAACAGATCCAGCGAAGGCGTGAGGAAGAGGAGCGCAATCGCCGGAACCAGATGCAGGCAAATCAGATGCAGGCAAACCTGATGCAGAACCAGATGCAGAACCAGCCGCAGAATCAGATGCAGCAGGGAATGGCGCAGCCGAATATGGCACAGCCCGCCATCAACATGGGGCAGATCAACATCAATCCCAACCTGGTTGCTGTCGGTTCCCAGATCCAGGGGCTGCAGACACAGATGCTGATGATGCAGCAGAACCTGGCCTCCTTTGATCAGCAGCTTATGAACCTGAAGCAGATGGAGCAGATGGTCAAGGAAGAGGAAAAGGCAAAGCTCCAGCAGCAACAGCAGCAGACGCAGCAGCAGAAGGAGATCGTTTCCAAGCAGCTCGAGGCAGCCAGGCAGGAGGTTAGCAGACTGCAGGTAGCGCAGCAGAAGATGATGCAGGATATGCAGATGAATCAGGCACTGCAAAACCAGCAGAATCAGCAGCAGATGCAGCAGAATCAGCCCGGCCCCAGACCCAAGCCCCAGAAGCGTCAGATCCCTACAACGCCCCTGTCGGCAGAGGAGATCCGCAAAAAGCTGCAGGCGGATATCCTTGATGCGGAAAAGAAAGCAAAGGATGCTTCCTCCGGAAAAAACAGCAAGAAGATCATGCCGGGCGGCATTCAGGCAAAATACTATTATGCAGCCATCAGGGACTATCACAAGGATCTGCTTAAGAAGATCAGTGAGCTGCCCAATGAAAATCTTCAGAAAAAATATTATTCTGCCTATTTTAATCAGGATATGGCAAATCGTTATATCCGATCCAGAGCAAAGGATCCCACCTACAGACATATGGTGGACACCTATAAGCCCAAGCAGGTCATGGAGGCCTACAACAAATACAGCTATGACAGGAAGCACCCTCATGACTTCGGTTATGAGCCCTTTGTAAAGGATGAAAAGGGATTCAACCATGTACAGGAATTCCATCCCTTCAAGACAGACAACTATCTGTATCGGGCAGATACCTACAATGAGGACAGTGCATGGGAACAGTTTCGTCAGAAAGTCATCAATTTCAACGGCCACGTAGAGGACCGGTTTGGTGATAATATCAACAATTTCTCCAAGGAAGCAATCCTGCAGAAGGCAGACATTCTGTCCCAGGAGGCAGATGGAGTGATCAATGCCTACAAGGGTGACTGGAGAGGCAGAGGCAAGCCGTATGTGGAGGAAGCCAGAAATATCAAGGCTTACGTCAATGACATAAAGACCTACGGGTATGAGGCAGCCAACCTAAGGCAGACCCTGCGGGAGAAGGTAAAGGCTGCAGAGGGAATCCAGGCAGGCTTTGAGAATGCCCAGGAGGTTGCGGATGCACTGGTGGCCAAACAGCTTTTAGGCAATACGGAAAAGAGCAAGGAATTCTGGAACCAGTTTGGCAATCAAAATGTTGCGGCGGATATCAAATATGCAACGGTCGTGAACAACATCGAAAAGATGAGACGTGACGTTATGACAGATCCGCTGTTTTCCCACAGACTGCGGGAAAACATGAAGATGGAAGACTTCACGGCAAAATATTCGAATGATCTGCATTATCGCAACAAATTGAACAAGGAAGCGCAGGCGAAGGAGATCAAGAGGCAGAAGGATGCAGATAAGGTCTTCAAGGAGCGAAGGAAAAAGGCGCAGAGCAAGCAGAATAAGAAGCTTGAAGAGGAGCAGAAGAACATCAGAAAACTGAATGCCTTAGGAAAGTAAAAGGATAGTAAGATGAACGCGAAGAAAGAAAGAGTCGGAAAGCACAATTTCATAAAGGGAAAAAGCCTTTGCAGACGCTTGGAAGCGCTGGCACTGTCCCTGGTTCTGACAGTGGGATATATCAGCTTTCCGGACAGCCGGATCAGGGTGCTGGCCGCAGACACCGAAGATGAGGCGATCTATTACGAGTGGACGGCAGCTTATGATATCGTAAGTACATTCAATAAACCGAAGAATACCAAGATCAGGGTGATGATCCTCTGGAACAAGGACGGGACGAAATACATTTCCGGAGATTCCTTTAGCAAAAGATGGTATGGTGTACAGTCTGTAGCCGATGACAGACAGTTGTTCTGGACGGAGAACAAGTGGCTGACCGATAACGGCCGGGGAGCCCCGTATTTTGTTACCAATAATACACTGGATAAGGACAATGATTACTATCCGCAGGTAACGATCTATCAGGGGAGGACCGATGGCAGGGTCGTCAACAAGGCGGGCAATAACTATCCGGTTTATACGGAAGTGATGACCAAAAGAAGGATCACGGCGGATGACGATTATCTGCAGATGAAGACAGAGAGCCACAACAATGTCGTAGGTGTGCAGTGGACCGTTGAGGCCAGAGGAGACAGCGACGGGCATAAGGGCTGTAACATTTTCCAGAATGTCAGCGGACGCGACCCGGTATTTAAGAGAAACGATGATAACCTTTCCGCGGAATATGAGATCCGCGAGGGAAAAAGACAATGGTTTTATTTCTATACCGGAAAGGAAGTGCCTTTTAACATCTATCCTGCCGGGATTCACTGCTACAGCGGACAGGTAACGAGTCTGAAGAAAAACAGCATACTTCCGGGAAATACGGTTACCAAGGTGGAGGAAGGTTCGGTTCTGGTGATCAACAGCACTACCTTCTTAAACGGCAAGATCGAAGTGGATGGCGGAACCCTTCTGGTACAGGACGGTGCAACACTGATGGCCTATTCCAGAGACGGTTCCTGGAACGGAGGAGCCAGTGTGGAAGTGAAAAACGGCGGTGCCTTCGTCGTGATGAACAAGGCAAGAGTAATCCTGTGCCAGACCGATCCGAATAATACCAGCATCGTGCAGCAGGGCCAGCTCAAACTGACAGAGGGCGGAAAGCTGTATAATTTCGGAACTACATTTTGTAATCGTCTGATTGCCAACTCTTCGGCGGAGATCGAGAACCGTGCAGGAGCGGTCCTGTATGCAGGCTATCAGCTGAGTGATCTGGGAATGCTCAGAGCATATTACAACAATGACTGGCTGGCCTATCGGCTTGCACATACCAACAGTCTGATCAGCGCATCGGAAAGCGGACCGACATCCATGAAGGAGGAAAAAGTCAGAGTCGTCAATAAGGGTACGATCTACACGCCCAAGGCTCCGGCGCAAACGGAATCGTCCACGGGGTGGAAGACAAATGCGGCAACTTTCTTTACAGGTTCCTTGGGAACGACGATCTCAGATGCCCAGTTTGCAGCCCTGAGTGAGGTAGTGGAAGGTAACCCTGTGAAACACTGACATGAGAATCAATAGAAAGAAACCTATGAAAACAACGAAATGGCTTAAGAAAAATCCGGCAATGACAAAGGCAGCGGCATGCGCGCTGCTTCTTGTCATGTTTGCAGCCTTGACCGGCTGCGGAAAAAAAGAGGTTTATACCGGAGGAACACAATATCCTTATGAGATCGAGGTCGCATCGAACGGGACCATGAAGGTTACCCTGGATGGCAGCATGAGTCCGGAGCATGTCTGGAGCTGCGAAGCGGAAACCTATACCTATCCGCAGGTGGATAAAGATGGCTATCTGACGGATCCCCTTGTGATCACACCGCCGGTAACGGTGAAGCAAAAAGGCAAAGAGAAGAAGCATAAGGCGGTGTTTGCGGTAAAACCCGTAGAAGCCAGGGATCAGTACAGCCTTGTATTTGTCAGACAAAACGCGCAGCCCGAAGAGGAAACGGTTTCATTTAACAGCGCCGGATTAATGGAGGAAAGCTGGGAAGATGTCAGTGCGCGTGTGAGTGTTTCTTTTACGGTTAAAGCGGACGAAAAAGGAAAACTGAAGATCCAGTTCGGCAGCTGTGATGAACAGGAAATGACGGGTGTGGTGGAAATGGCCAAAGACAGTGCCTATCCCTACCGGTATCAGATCGACAGCAAAAATGAGTTTTTATTGCAGCTGCCGAATCTGTGTGACTGGAACTATGAAATGATCAATACCGACGAGGAAGGAACCCCGCAGGCGGATCCGGAAGACACTGATGAAGAGGAGGCGGATGCAATCGGATCCGATGGCGAGGAGCAGTCGGAGTCGATCGATTACAGCCAGATCGACGATCCTGCTTTGCTGGCTGAACTTCAGAAGCTGGATGCGCAGATGGATTCCCTAAAACATGATCATATATCGCAGGAGGAACTGAGCGAATACAACATGATTCCGGAACCGGGACAGGATCCGGCGTGGTATCAGGATCAAAGCCTGCACATCTGGAAAAAAAGCACAACAGTTGCTTCCGATCTGGAAACAATCAATCTGAAGCTGTTCGGACAGTCGGAAGGATATTGCAGGCTGACGATCGAAAGCAAACTTGTGGGAATGAAGATCACCTTCCTTTTAGGCTGTGACCAAAACGGGACCCTGTCAGTCAAAAAAGCGGAATATGAAGGCGGCGCTACTGCCGTAGAAGGTGTTATGAGCTATGAGAACGAGGACAGGACGCAGGATCCCGAGGCACTCGCCATGGAAGAGGGCGAGGTGGAAGGAGATACCTCCGAGGAAGGCAGACTGAAGGCCCAGAAGGCAAGGGAGGCCGCAGAGGCGGCCGAAGCGGCAAAGGCTGATGTATCGGAGGAAGAACAATCTGCTGATACACAGGAATAAAAGATACAGGAAACCAAAATTCGTTGCAACGAAATGACCCCCTTGGAGGTATTTAGTATGACAGGCTCAAATACAGAGATCCTGAAAAAGAGAAAACAGATGAGAGTGATGCTGGCCGGTTGTCTGGCAGCCGGTATGCTTGCAGGATTTTCTCTTACCGGTCAAAATGTGTTTGCTGCAGTGACCGAGATTGATGCCGGAACAGGGCAGGTGATCGGCGGCGAAAATGAACCGCAGCCCCTTTCACAGGGAACCGAAAGCGTTCCCGAGGTCGGAGGGCAAAGCGATACAACCACCTCCACCCAGACAACAGGGGCCTCCACGGAGGATGTACTGCAGCAGGTGTTTTCGGGAAATACCCAGGACAGTAGCAGCTCCCAGGGACGCAGCGATAACTCCATGTCAACGGCTTCGGGGATTGCAGCGGACAATGCAGTAGCAGGCTTTGGCTCTGCATCGCAGCAGGTGCAGGAGGATAGCAGCCAGAGTGATGAGAGCAGTGAAGACGATTCCATGCCGGAGTGGACGGATAAGCTGGTAACGGGCCGCGGAGAGTCGGCTGACGGCTTCTCCGGCTCCAGCAGCGCAGGGAACAGCGGTTATAGCAGCGCGGTCATGGAATATGAAGGTGAGCTGGATCTGGTTTCCGGGCAGCCGCTTGGAAAAAACGGAGAATCCATCTCCGAGGATGCCAGGATCGATCTTTCCCAGAAGATGCTGTATGACAGGGGAATGAACTGTTTTGTCTTTCTGTCAAGCCGCTTCAACTGTGAGGTGATGTCCAGTGTGGCAGACGGGATGATCACTCAGGATTCGGTTGGGATCCGGGTCCCCGAGGGCGTACAGGTTTCCCTGTATAGGGACGGAGAGCTTTTGGAAAATCAGGATCTGGAAATGATCTCACAGGAGGGTGCCTATGCCGTAAGGCTCGGCAGCGGTGTGGATGTGGAGGATCTGTTTTCCTTTACCATCATCGGCACGACCACGGGAGCTGTCAATTACTATGATATGCCGGATGGGTTTCAGGTGGATTCGGTCTATATCGACGGTGTGCAGATCAACAACAACCGCACCCGGATTGAAATGATCACCGAAGGAGAGATGAAGGCGGAATACAGCTGCCCGAAGGCAGATCTGCATTACACGCTTCGGGTGATCATCGATCATACACCGCCGCAGCTGACCTTTATCGGTGTGGATGAACAGTATCGGGCAAGGGGCCCGGTCACCTGGGAAGGCCTTGAAAAGGGCGAGAGCATGACCTTTTTAAAGGACGGAGCCGAGTATAAGGTCAAAGGCAATACGTTAAAGTCATCCGGGCAGTATCAGATCACTGCTGTGGATCAGGCAGGAAATGAATCGGAATATGTGGTAACGATCCTGTTGTATCTGAACGCGCAAAGTGTGGTATTCTTTGCACTGTTCCTTGCGATCATCGCCGCAGTCATCATTTACCTGCATGTTGAAAGAGCCAGAATGCGCGTCAGATAAGAGCGTGGTAAGGAAAGAGGAAGTCAGAGGAAGTCAGGTATGAGTTGGATAACAGATGCGTTTGATTTTGCCTCCTTGTGGGCACATATCAAGTATTTGATCGCCATCGCCTTGTGCGGTATCGTCAGAGCCTTGTATGTCATATTTGAGGTTTTCGCCGGAACGCACCCGGTGTATCTGAATGATGAGGAAACGAAGCTTATCGATGTGTTCTTTTCCAATAGGACGGTTACGAATGCTTATTGGGGGATGGCCCTGATCGGTATCGCCATGGCCTTCGGCTTTGCGATCATTGCTGTGATCCGCAAGATGTTCGATATCGAAGGCAAGAACCAGGCCTCTATGGGAACCATCGTAGGGAATCTGTTCAGAAGCATCCTGTTCATCATTTCGCTGACCTTTGGGTTTTCCGTGGTGTTGGAGTTTTCCGATAAGCTGATGACCCAGATCGCTTATGTCTTTAACAACGCTTCCAATCTCCATCTGGAGGCGGAGAGGACATTTTCGGATGAAGAGCTATCCACGATGGCCAGGGTGCTCAATACCATAGGAAATTACTCGATCAATCCAAGCTATAACAGCAGGTATAACATCAACGCCTGCTACAATGAGATCCGACCGGAAATGGAGTGGTTGCAAAGGCAGGGAGTCTTTGACTACAATTATCCGACCCAGGACAAAAAGGGCAATCCCATCAACAACTGGCAGAATTCCCTGCAAAAGATTGCGCTGGCGGCCCAACTGAGTGAGGAAGCTAAGGCGGATGTCTATTATGACAGCTTATCCAATGCCGTGACCGGCGTTATGGATACGATCCGGACGGATAAGAGCTTTTATCCGATGAGAAAATTCAACAAAACAGAAAGTATGGATTTCAGTGTAGGCGCCAGTGTTCCGCTGGATCGAATGTGTTTCCTTTGCGGGACGATGCATGCGGCACGAAATCAGGATTATAATAAGGATCCGTCCTTTACGGATCCCGTCCGCGGAAAGTTTTATGCCGACGGACAGGGCAGGTTTACCATTTACAATTATGAAGCCATTATTGAAAGCTTCTTTATCAGTGATATCGACTATGTCTATATTTGGCTGACCGCACTGTTCATGGCGGCTGAGCTTTTGGCGATCATTGGAAACTGTATCTCCAGGATCTTCAATATGCTGTTTCTGTATCTGATCGCTCCGCCCTTCTTTGCAGTATGGCCTCTGGATAACGGCGGTAAGGCAAAGCAGTGGCTGACCGCATTTATCATTCAGAGCTTTTCCGTATTCGCTACGGTCCTTTCCGTAAGGGTGGTACAGATCTTTATCCCTATTGTGGCTTCCGGAAACCTGAAGCTGTTTGATCTGTCCGCGAATCTGGGATTTGATACCATCAACTTCCTGCGTCCGCTGGACTATCTCGGAAAGCTGATGATGATCGTGATTGCATTTATGACGGCCCGAAAGGCGTCCGGTATGGTAACAGGTATTCTGGCGGATAACGCCGGATGGCAGGCGATCAATGCTTCCGATACCGTTGGAAATGCCATGCGTGGCCTGGTAGGAAAAACTGCAGGCTGGGGTGTTAACAAAGCCTTTGGTGCTGCAAAGAAGGCTATGAACAAAGGTGCCGGCGGCGGAGCCGGTGGCGGAGCCGGAGGCGGTGAAGGCGGCGGCGAAGGTGGCGGAGCCGGAGGCGGCGAAGGCGGCGGAGGAGCCGGAGGCGGCGGCGGACTTCCCTCCAAGTCAGGACTTGGCAATAAAGCACTGGATGCAGTGCAGGGAGTTGTGAATGCCGGAATCGGAGCAGCGACCGGTCATAAGCCTCAAAACAAAAACAAGGGCTCAGGCGGCGGTCCCGGAGGCGGCGGTCCCGGCGGCGGCGGAGCCGGTGGTGGCGCCGGTGGTGGAGCCGGAGGCGGCGGCAATCTGGCCAATAAGGCGCTTGACATGACACAGGGCGTTGTGAATGCCGGAATCGGAGCAGCAACAGGCTATACGCCCAAGGGTAAGGGCGGTCCCGGCGGCGGCGGTCCCGGAGGCGGCGGAGCCGGTGGAGGCCAGGCGCAGCAGGATGAGAATCCGAACGGTATGCAGGATATGGATGAAGGCGGCGATCTGCCGGATTCCCAGGATTTTGCAAATCAGGAGGGTATGCAGGAAGGCGGCGAAGGCCCGGGCGGTGAAGGTCAGGGTATGGAAGGCCAGGGTATGGAAGGCCCGGGCGGAGATGGCCAGGGTATGGAAGGCCAGCAGCCCGGTGATGTCCCGAATCCTATAGGGGATCTTGGAGTGAATAACCTGCAAGCCGGCGACGATGGTGTGCAAAATGTTGCACCCAATCAGCAGGGACAGATACAGGGCGGAGCACCCATCCAGGGCAAAGGTCCGGTAGGCGGAGTCGGTATCGTCGGAGCAGCACCCGGTGGCAGAGGTCCTGTAGGCGGAGGCCAGCCGTTGGCACCCGGAGGCAGAGGTCCCGTAGGCGGAGGCCAGCCGGTAGCACCCGGAGGCAGAGGCCCGGTGGTGGCACCCGGAGTCGGAGTAGCCCAGGCAGCTGTACCCCAGGCAGCTGTACCCGGAGCAGTGGGAGCACCCGGAATGGGTCCCGTTGTGGATGGCGCTCAGGGAGTAGTACCCGGAGTCGGCGCTGTGGTTGAAGGCGCGCAGGGAATGAATGTTCAACCTGTGATGGATGCCCAGCCTGAGATGATTGCCCAGCCGATGATGGAAGGGCAGCCGGCAGCAAATGATAATGTTCAGGTTGCAGACAACAATCAGATGCAGTTCCAGGATAACCAGCAGATCATCAATAACAATGATCAGCAGATTATCAACAATAACGATCAGCAGCAGATTGTCAACAATCAGGCGAATCCGGGCGTGAACCAGCAGTTACAGCAACCGGTAGCGGATGTTGCGCAGCCCAATTTCATTAACAATGCGCAGCCCATCCAAAACCTTGGAACGAATGAGACCATCAAGGTCAACGGCGTGGAACGACCGAAGATCCCCGCCCCCATCGTTCCGAATAATAACAATAAGTAATAAAATGCGACGATTGCCCTTTGGCAGGATTCAAACCCCGGATCCTGCCCAAAAAGGGGAGTCGTCATTGGTGCGTTAAAGACTAAGAGAGGATTGGGACAAGCTTCATGAGACTGATTCCCGGAAAAACAAAGGTCAGAATTGAATTATTTAAAGGAGTGTCTATAGGAGACATCATAGTGGCGGCACTGGGAGCGGCGTTGGTACTTTTATTTGCCATATCGTCTTTGCCCTGGAAACTGGGGATCTGTATCGCCATTGCATTCGTCACCTTTTTCCTGGTACTTAGACTGGATGATGAACCCAATTACCAGTTTGTCCTGAGAATCCTCAAATATGTTGTCCTTCCCAAGCGTTTTTCCCGTGT
>JAEEKV010000344.1 GCA_016282595.1 Lachnospiraceae bacterium | reverse complement strand
ATGATCTTACGGTTTTCTATGGCTAATTTTCCGATTTTGGAAAAATTCTCTGCCAGGATCCGACCAAATTCATCCGGATCTTTGATATCATTCAGATCGGGAGTGGATAATAACCGGATTTCCCTCATACGGGCCGCATATTGTTGGAATAATGTTAAATATTGATCCTGTTCCATTACCGTGCATTCTCCAAATGTTCGAAATAATCTGCGATGTAATTGTAATATAACACCTTTCATCAGTAAAGAAAAATCGAACTAAAAGGCTGGTATCAATACCATTCAGTTTTCAAAAAGCGAGGGTTTTTGAGAATATTTAAGGATATTTTCAAAAACCGAAATGACAAATGGGCAATCTTGCATTATAATATAGATGATGTTCGTTCACGGACACGATAAGGCCACTTGGCCGGAAACTATCAATCAGAAGACGTGCGATCGCACAGAAAGAGGAGGGCTCTTATGACAAAACATCTTAAAAAAATGCTGAGTCTGGTTCTGGCGCTTGCCCTTGTGCTGACTCTTTGTGTTCCTTCCATGGACGCTCAGGCAGCCAAGAAAAAAGCAAAAACCAAGCTCACCATCAACAAGAAATCCGTTACCCTTGTTGAAGGCAAGAAACAACAGCTTACCGTAAAATATGGTAAGAAGAATGTAACCAAAAAGGCAGCCTGCAAATGGTCAACCAAGAATAAGAAGGTTGCTACCGTTAAGAAGGGCAAGATCACGGCAGTCGGTGCCGGCACGACCACGATCATCGCCAAGTATCAGAAAAAGACCGTAAAATGTAAGGTAACCGTGGAAGCAAAAGGCGGCAGCGGTGAAGGCGGCGAAGGTGGCCAGGGCGGCGAAGGCGGCCAGGGTGGTAACCAGCAGCAAACACCTAGTTTCACCACCTCTCCCGCAACTGTGTCAATGACTCTCGGCGAGCGAAAAGTGATTGAACTCCAATATGGTGGCTCAAAATACAGCGGGCTTTCCACAACCGTAGAGTGGACTTCTTCCAATGAGAACGTTGTAACCGTTAAGAACGCTATTATCAAGAGCTCAAATACCCCTCATGGACAGTTGATCGCACAGGGAAACGGAACAGCTACCGTTACTGCCAACATAAAGACCACCTCCGGTGATACAGGTACTGCTACCTGTACTGTTACAGTTACAGGTCAAGCCTTCACCTTAAGCGATCTTGATGTAAAATATGGTACGGATGTTATCCATGTTGAGTTCACTACCAAAAAGAAGTCCGGAGAAACACAGGCCGATTACGAAAAGAGAATCTACGAATTACTTGATCAGGGCTGTACGGTTGGAGAACTGGTTTATGATAAAGAAACTGGTAAAATTACCGATGGTACGATTAAGGATTCTATGACTGTAACCAAAGAACAGACTTGTGAAACTGCTACATATAAGTTTAAGCGCCTTCCTAAAACTCTGGCTGAGATTAAGACTCTGATGTCCTATGAGGAGCAGAACTGGAAGGGTAGCACAAAAGCTGCAGGTGCACCTCCTGTTTATGGTGGTTTCAATGCCATGGCTGCTACTATTTGTGCAACCAATGCTCTTGCCGATGATTCCACTTGCGGAGACGGACAAGGTAGAGATCATCCGGTTTGGGATATATTTGAGTATATCAACGGCGAGAAGTACAGCATTCATGAAACTCGTCGGACTACGGCATTTCTTTCTGTAACCGGCGGAATCAAATCCCAGGGCAGCACCTGCTACAGATGTTTCTTTGAAGGCGCAAAACCGACAAACAATTATACACCGGCCGCTTCCTCTGACGGATATGCTTATGTAATCAATATGTACAGAGGACCCTATTTCATTGACAAGAAGCAAACCATCAATGGACTCAGACCCATGACATATATGATCCTTGTACCTAGTACGAGCACGACCAGTTCCTTACCTAAACTGGAAGGATTTGATTCTGACAGATATATTGATGTTTACAGAGATGCTAACGGATGGTGGTCTTTTGAAGACAATTTCCTGCACATCACTGAGAACGGAATCAAAAAAGCAGAAACTAGCGTAGATCCTTACGAAGATTAAGGAATTCTATCAACAAAACAAATCGAGGCGCAGCCAATCGGCTGCGCCTCTTCTGTTTTTCATCGATTTTAATGACTTAAATAACTTTACCTCTCTCCCGTCTCGAAATCGGAGATCATCTTCAATATTTCCTTAGCGTATTCCGGATACTCTGCTACGATGGTTCGGATCTGCTCCTGAGCGGCGGATGCGTTCTGGGAGTTAAAGTCCAAACGCTGACGCAGCTTTTGGCGCCTTAAGATCAGTGCATGTCTGACCTCCACCATCTCCTTGGGATCCACTAGGGCCTGTGCCTGATGAAGCCAGATCATGGGATCGTAGAATCTGTAGGATTTCAGGATCTTTATGAGCTCGCTCTGGGAATAGGTCATCTCCTTGCGGTTTTCCCGAATCCGCTCTCTCTCCTCTTTTTCCTCTGCGTACTGCTTTCTCAGCTTTTCCAGCTCCGCTGCCGAGGAAATTCCGAATTTCATATACAGATATTCCAGCAGATTGGTGTTATTTACGTACCGGATCTTCACCCGGTTCTGCAGCAGGATCACCTTATTCAGGCTCCGTCCTGCCCTGGTGTTTTCCTTCTGGGCATCCAGATAGGTCATATAGATCGCAGTCAGGGCGATGGCTCCGGCTCCCGCCGTTAGGTAAAACCCGACTCTGGCTTCAAGTCCCAGCCCAAACTGTAATACCGACAAAATCAAAATGCAGGCCGCCACGGCGATCAGGGTGATCAGTGCCATGCCTCTTAGGTTGTTCATATTCACAGCCGCCTCGGAACGGCGAAACAGGCAGGCCTGTTTTTCCCCTTCCAGACGCTTTAGGTCATTTCTGATCAGCTGCTGGTAATCCTCCGCTTCCTTGATGCGCTTGGCGCCATCGTCCGCATCGTTTTCCAGCTTTTCCATCCGCTCAAAGTCTTCATCAGACATCCGGTTCTTCTTTTCCTCGTACCGCTGCCCTTCCACGGACAGATGAATGATGGCCTTGGCGTGCTCCGTTACCTGTCGCCTGTCATCCGGCGTCAGATATTCCAGCTGTTCGATGTCCTGCAGATAGTGATTGATGGTCTTATACTCACTGTTGCAGGCATCCACCTGTTTCGTGGCATCCGATACCTGCTCCAAAAGGCTCTCAATGTATTTCCGCCTTTCGTACTCATCTGCGAGATTGACATTCTCCACGCCGACGAGGTATTTCTCCTCCTCGTCCTCGACATCCTCCGGGAGCTTAACCCGCTTATTCCATTTTTCGACAAGATTTTTAATAAACCCCATATATCACCACGTTTTGCTGATTGCTTTACAATCCTGCCTGCCGCTCAAACTCTCTTCGCAGCTTTTCCATATCCCGCTCCGTGATCCGCTTGGTATTCTCCATCTCCTCAACGTTCACACTGGCCCGGGCCAGCTTTTGCTCCGCCATAAGGGAAAGCTCTAAGAACCTGGGATGGCTTTCCACAAAGCTGTGGAATTTCTTTTCTCCGTAGAAAAGACGCAGGCTCAATAGGTACTGCTGCAGCGCCTTACGCTCCCGGATCCCGTCACCGAGAACAGCGTACTTTTCTGCAGATAACTTGTATTTCTCAGCTGCAGGCTCAAAATAGAACAATCTGGCAAAGGCCTGTCCCTGCTTGGAGTACAGGATGGCCTCCAGCTCCTCAAGCTGTTCATCCTCGCTCTCCTTGCACTTATGCAAAGCAAAATAGCACTGGGTGATGGCCGCGGTAAATTCTCCTGCCGTAAGCAGGGCGTCGATCTTGCGGATCATCTTTTCCGACTCGGTGCTGTTCTCGCTTTCATAGAGCTGCTCGCTGACATAGTCAAATTCAGGCTGTGAAAGGAAGTTTGCCTCCTGCAGCAGGATCCTGCAGAACGCCTGGAGGGAATTTTCCCGTTGCATGGAAACCCGCAGCTTGGCGGCCAAAGGCTCCAGTCCCAGGGACGAAGCAATAAACTCCACCAGCTGTTCATTCATAAAGCTCTTTTCCATGAGGGAGGCCTGAGTCGTGATATACAGACACAGTTCCTCCAGGGTAAAGACCTCTACTCCTGCCGGAGCAATTCGATATGGCGTATGCGCTTTTTTCCCGATGGGTAAATAAACCACGCTCATGCTCTTTTTCCTACTGTGCTTCCTTTAACGTAATCGTAAATTCCTTCTGTGCATAAACCGGTGCATAAAAGCTGCCGAAGCCCTCATCCCGGAGCTTGATCTGCAGTGTCTCCGCACTCTTCATTTCCAAAAACATCCGGAACCGAAATGCCCGTCCCGGTCTCGTCTCTTCTTCATCCAACCGGATGGTCTCTTCATAGGTCTTTCCCGTAAAGATCGGGGTGATCATAAGGGTGATCTCATCTGCCGACTCCAGCAAAATCTCCGTCTCACTCTTGGCCTCATACCAGCTCTGCCCTGCATCCAACAGGGGAAGATAGACCTCTTTCCCTTCATCCATTACCTTCATGCCCACATTCATACGGAGCATTTCTCTGCCCAGAAATAAAAAGTCCTCCTTTTCCGTTCCCGGCCAGATCCGACTGGCTGCGGAAAAAGCTGCTCCCTTGGAAAAGAGATTGTTCCCGGCATAGACCTTCCGGCCTCTGCATAAAAGCCGCCTGCTCTTTTGATACCAATCCTTGGAAAAGCCGTCACCGATAAGATAAATACTGGTGACGATGCGCCCTTCCGTAAAGCGCTGTACGTATTCCGCAAGCATCTCGTCCATCTGCTCAAGCTGCTTGTCATGCTCGATGATGGAGGAATAATGCTTTCTTTTTACAATTCCCGTATCCTCATCTCTCTGAATGGAAGTCACCACCGGGGTGGTCCTCTGATTCATTTCCATCCTATAGGTCACCATGTGCTCATCCGTTAAGTCAAATACTCCTGTGGAAAAGCCAAGGAGCTTCTCCGGCTGATGGATCATATAGGAAAACAGGCTTTCTTCATGGCCCTGTAAATGAATCTGTCCCTGGGGGATCTGGAGCCCTGCCAGACTCTTTTTCAGATAGGGAAGCATCTCCGGTGTAAAGGGCTCCACAGAAATGGTCATACCCAGCAGCTCCGCAGGCTCTTTTTCCAAGGCTTCGATGCAGTACATGGCAAGCTTTAATGCATGGGACAAAAACAGATGCAAAAGCTCCTCATAGGTATAGAGCTCCCCGTAAAGCTTGATGCTCTCTCCGAAGTGCTCCAAAAGCCGGGAAACCACATTGCCGTCCCACTCCCGCAGCTTTTTCTGGGCATCCTCCCCGTACACCCACTGTCCGGAATCCTTGTTCCGTCCGATCACCAGGGGGATCTGCAACAGCCCTCCCGTGGTGGGATTTTTCAAGGTGACGGGCATTTCCCCTTCCGGGGCGTAGGATACCTGCAAAAACTGATTATTCAATTCACAGCCCAGTACTGCTTTTTTTGTCATAACACTCTCCGCGATTGCTTTAGCCGAACAGTTCCTCTGTCAGGCGGTCTGCCTTCCGATACTCACGGGCAAAGGAGGCTGCGGTCTTTTCATCCGAAAGCCTTTCGCTCATAGTCATATCGTACAGCATTTCAAATCTGCCCACGTTCTCTCTCTCCGGGGAATCCTCTCTTTCGATCTGTCCGCTTTCCGTCAGGGACATCTCTCCGGCGTTTTCCTCCTGGATGTAGTAGTGCAGGCGATCTCCGTAAAACATCATAAAATCCTTGGCATAATAGCCGGGACAAAGCTCATCCAAAAACCGCATCTGGTAGGTCTCTTCCCCATCCGGTCCTCCCAGATAGCTGACCTTCACCCGTCTTCCGGGCTCTCCGCGATAAACCAGCCAGGTCTTGGCCGCATAGGGCAAAAGCTCCGGCATAATGGATACGAACTTTTCAAAGAAAGGCATGTAGCCCTTTTCCATCATCTGCTGTCTGATAAGGCGGATGGCAAGGCGTTTTTGCTTATCATCCAGCTCCTGATCCTCTGCAGACATGGCATGGAGCCAGCTGAGTTTACAAAGCTGAGGCATATCATCCTCTTCCAGAAGTGCCGCATACAGATGGCGCATGCTGCCCTCACTGGTAACCTCTCCCGCCACGAAATACCTGAAACAAAGATCCTGTAAAAAGCGCTTTTGCATCTGGATATTGCCGCCGCGGCTGGCGTAGTAATCAAAGATCTGTTCCCACTGCGGTAAGTACCCGTGGGTAAAGGTGGCTGCGATCAGAATCCGCTCCGCAATGGGAAGGGCGTCCACCTCAAAGGCAATGGCATCCTGGAAGATCTGGTTCATCTGAGGGATTCCGCCTTCATAGTAGTTGCACAGATACTGCAGCAGCTCCTGGGTATATTTTCCCTGCCTGTAGGTGTAGTAGGTCAGGGCCAGCCACTTGGGATCCGCCCCGGATACCTTCTCCAGACCTCTTCGAATCAAACGGTTCAGGCTCTTGGGAGGTACTCCCTCAAAGCCGTAGTCCCAAAGCAGGGACAAGGCCGTTTCATCCTGCTCCAGTCCGATATGATAGGCAATGATCTGGCCTCTCTTTTTCTCATCAGACCCTTCAATGGGATATTCGGATAACAGGGAAAGCAGGGTATCGTGCTCTTCTCTTTCATACAGCACCCGAAGGACTCTCTCCAAAATGGAAAGCCGAAGGGGCAGAGAGATCTTCACATCCCTTGCCGCCTGCATATACAAAGGCCAGTCCTCGGTATTCTTCATAAAGTCATCGGAGGAGTTGCTAATGCGGTACAAAGACAGGCCGCTTCCGGGTTCATCCAGGGACAGCAGGTAGTTTCTCATGCCTTCAATGGGAAGCATGCGCTCCGCCTTGGTATGGGCAGGTGCTACCGTCCGATTGCCCTCTTCATCCTCCAGCAGTAAATAGTAATCTTCGGTATAGATCTCCACCAGGGCGATCTTGTTCTTTACCGGATAGGCGGTTTCCTTTTCCAATCCGCTCTGGGCCACAATGACCCGTTTCACCTTGGGATCCGCTACCTTAACCCGGTGCATAAAGGCCACCACGGGAAGGTACTGGGCGCACTCTTCAATCTGCTGCTTGTCCTTTAACAAAAACTTGTAGCAGTAAGCCAGATCCTCGCTCTTTTCTCCCGCTGCCAGGCATCCCTTTGCAAACTCCCTGATCTGGGGATCATAGGCATCCACCAATGCGCCGATGCGGGTGTGATGCTCGATGACGATGCGGTACAAATGGGCCTTTAAGCTCTTTTCCAGATGACACTGGTAAGCAAAATACATGAGTACATATTTGGGAGGCAGGGACAGATCCTGTGCCTTGGCCGCCATATAGGACTCATAAAGCATGGTAATGCGAAGCTGCTTATCCACGGCTCTCTGGAACCAGAACAAGGATTCCGGATCGCATTTCCCGGTGCGGATCAACAGTCCGCAGACCGCCTGGAGCATATCATCCTCCTGATAGCCCTGGTACAGTCTCATCAAAAATGCCAGAAGAGCTCTTGTTACCTTCTTTTCCCGTTTTACCAGCTCGATGATCCTGGCCTCCAAGGAGGCAGTCAAAAGATCATACCGCAGGGCAAACTGGAGCATGGCTACTTCAAACTCTCCAAGTCCAGACAGATAGGCGGTATTCTCCGCCACTACCCGGAAGGCCTCCCTCAGCAGGATCGGGCTTTCGCAGCCGCTGTAATAACACTCTTCATAAAGGGACAGCATCTTTACAGGGGTGATCTGTCCCGTAGGGATCATGCGAAGATACAGGCTGGTGATAATGGCATCCTGAGGATTGCCCGCCAAAAGATCCCGCAATCTTCTCACACCGCTGTTTTGGAGCCTGACATAGTCCCCGTCGTTGCCTCTTGCCAGCATAGCCTGCAGATACCAGAAATAGGCCTGCTGGGTAGGGGTTACCATTTCCTTTTCAATGACACGTTCCACATGGGAAAAGATCCATCCGGCTTCCTGGAACCGTCCCATGGCACATAAAAGATGGGTCTGATAGAGTCTGCCGCTGATGTTTCTTCCGCCTGTCTGGTTGATCTTCTCAATGCATTTTTCCGCCCGAGCCAGGGCTTCCTTCGGATCACCCCTTCCGGTGGTATAATCCAGATAGGCCCGCATCAAAAGGGCTACCTGGCGCTTCTTTTCCTTCTTATCCGTTTCCCTGGGATTTTCCTTTTTGCTCTTGCCGATACGAAGCAGTTCACAGCAAAGCTCTCCCGAAGGGCTGTCCGTCTTTAAGCGGATCCGCTCTCTGTGCTCGTAGCCATCGGTGGGCAGCAGGATCACAGTCAGATCACAGACATTCCCCGTAAAGTCCTCCTGGGTAAGTACCCGCTTTTCTCCGGTCAGATATTCACCATCATAGATAACTTCAATATGGGTATAGCCCCACCCCTTACGACGGATCTTGAGAGTCTGCTGCTGAGGCTCATAAACCTGAGGCAAAAGCAGCATATCATCCTCGATGGAAAAGGTTGCAGGCTTCTTTTTATTCAAACTGATGAGGAATTCATCCAGATTGCGCTCGTTGTCCTTAACTGCGGACAGGCTGCGATACAAGGGAAGGAGTCTTGCGTCATGTCCGGTTAAAAGCTGCTCCATTCCCGAAGAATAGAACAGGGACATGGCACTTTTCCAGTCCTTGGATGCAAGATTGGTGAAATGAAACAGATTGCGGATGCTGCCGAGGCGTTCATCCTCATAATTGTCGGAAACCGTTACGGAGAAAGGCACCAAAAGCTGGCCACAATCCGAAAGGATCACAACCTGTCCGGTAACCTTCTGCCCCGCAGAAAGTCCGGATGCATCAAAACGATAGGTCAGATAGACCTCTTCCCCTTTTGCAAAGGAGATCTGTGGCTGCATCCGGTAATGGGTGGAATACAAAAAGCAATGCAGTTTTTTCCCTGCCGGAGAACGAAGGGAGATCCCGCCTTCCGTCTTTTTTCCCGCCAGCACGGAAAGCTCCAGTTCCGCGGGACTGCAGCTTGGTATTTCCTCAGAGTATTCAGTTGTGTTTTGCGATAGGATCCCTTTTACTCTGTACATAGGTTCAGTATAGCACAAATGCCCACTAAGTGGAATGCATTTATGCACCCCCTTAATCCAGGTTCAGCTTTTTGCTCATAAAATGATGGATCAGAAAATACATGCCAACCGAGAGACCGATGAGAATGATATCCGCCAGCAGGAAAAACAGCACCACGGTACCCTCCGTGGGCTCCCAGCCGGAGTTAAACCACTTGCCCTCTCCGTAAGCCATGGAAAAGGTTAAGGTTTGGGAAACAATGTTGGTGATCAGATTGATGACAATGCGGATCCCGATATAGATACCGATGGAGGAAAGTACCTTGTTCTTTCCGATCTGCTGACCGATGCTGATGGCCAGATATCCGGTATAGGTCTGAAACAGCAAAGATCCGATGCCCGCAATGAGGCTAAGGAGTAAAATGATCACTGCAATACCGTTGCTCATATGTAAATTGGAAAGCTCATCTCCCATTTCCTTCAGGATATCATCCCGATCCTGCCCAAAGGCCGAGATCAAAAGAAGCACTACGGAAATGGTGCAAACCAGCACACTGATGATCCTCCAAAGCATGGCCACAAAGGTCTTGGACAGGATCAGCTCATGGCTGCTTACGGGAAGAGTATGCATGAGATACCCCTGATCCGTGTAGAGCTGTCTGTAAAACCGGATGTAAAAGTAAATCTGACTGCCCACGGTCACCACCGCCATACCCAGAAAATAAACAAAGATATAGCTGATCCCCAGGGCTGCCAAAGCAGCAGTACCGGATGATCCGTTTTCAAATATCCGTGAGATCCGATCATGCCGGAACACAAACATTCCGGAAATTCCCAGAAACAGAACTACGCCGTTTAAGATCGCCATCAGTTTCCAGGTGTCCTTCCATTCATAGTGAAACAGTTTTCCTAACATGCGAACACCTCCCTGAAATACTGATCTACGCTCTTACCCACCTTCTGGCGGATCTCATCACAGCCTGCCTTCAGTACGATCCTGCCGTACTTCAAAAAGATCACATCATCCAGGATGTTCTCAATATCCGAGATCAAATGGGTACAGATCAGCACCGCTGCCTCGGGATCGTAGTTGCCGATGATGGTACGGATGATATAATCCCTTGCTGCGGGATCCACGCCTGCAATGGGCTCATCCAGAATGTAGAGCTTTGCCCTGCGGCTCATAACCAGGATCAGCTGGATCTTTTCCCTGGTACCCTTGGACAGGGTCTTTACTCTGGCCTTGGGATCGATATCCAGCTTCTTTAACATTTCCCAGGCCCGCTCCGTCTCAAAGTCCGCATAAAAATCCGCAAAGAAATAGATGAGGTCCTCTACGGTCTTTTGCACTTCCAGATAGGTCCGCTCCGGCAGATAGGAAATAATCTGCTTGGAGGCAGGTCCCGGGGGCAGGGATTCGATCAAAACCTCCCCTGAAGTGGGGATCAACAGTCCGTTGATCATTTTAATAAGGGTGGTCTTTCCGGAGCCGTTGGGTCCCAAAAGGCCATAGATATGACCGCTTTCCAGCACCAGATTCAGATCTGCCACAGCAGGCTGTCCGGTCTTATAGCATTTGGTCAGGTTTTTGCACTCGATCAATACACTCATGCTGCTTCTCCTTTATAGTATTCTACTGAGTGAAAAACCGGAAGGAAACCTCCTTCCGGTCTCAGATGTTTCAAAAATGATTTCTCCCGGTTTACAACGCCTTGCGGATCGCTTCCAGCAGATCGTCATAGGATTCAAATGCGGGATACTGGGGATACTCCTTGATGATGGCTTCGGTGCTGCGAAACAAAAATCCTGCCTTGGAAGCCTGGATCATACCCAGATCATTAAAGCTGTCACCGGATGCAATGGTATCATATCCGATGGACTGCAGAGCCTTCACTGTGGAAAGCTTGCTCTCCGGAATCCGCATCCGAAAGCCCGTGATCATTCCATCCTCGGCCACCTCTAAGGTGTTGCAAAAGATGGTGGGCCAGCCCAGTTTTTTCATCAAGGGCTTTGCAAACTGTGTGAAGGTGTCACTCAAAATGAGCACCTGTGTCATCTCCCGGAGCTGATCCAAAAACTCTCTTGCTCCCGGAAGGGGTTCGATGGTGGCAATGGTATCCTGGATCTCTTTCAGGCCAAGACCGTGCTCCTTCAGGATATTCAGCCGAAACTCCATCAGCTTGTTGTAGTCAGGCTCATCCCTTGTGGTCCTTTTCAGTTCCGGGATCCCTGTTGCTTCTGAAAAAGCGATCCAGATCTCCGGTACCAAAACGCCTTCCAGGTCTAAACATACGATTTCCATCTACTATAATCCTTTCGTGGTTCTTACTCTTTGATAACCTTGATCCAGCCTTCAGGTGCTTCCAGTCTGCCCATCTGAATTCCGGTGAGGGTCTCATAGAGCTTCTGGGTGATCTCACCCATCTTCTCCATACCGCTGGGGAAGGCAATCTCTTTTCCGTGATCTACGATCTTGCCTACAGGGGAGATAACCGCTGCCGTTCCGCACAGACCACACTCTGCGAAATCGCCAAGCTCCTCCAGATAAACCTCTCTCTCCTCGGTCTCCAGTCCCAGATACTCTTTTGCAACATACATCAGGGATCTTCTGGTGATGGAAGGAAGGATGCTGTTTGATTTAGGCGTTACAACCTTGCCGTCCTTAGTGATGAACAGGAAGTTGGCACCACCGGTCTCCTCAACCTTGGTTCTGCTGCCTGCATCCAGATACATATTCTCATCATAGCCCTCTTTGTGAGCGGTTACGATAGCATGCAAACTCATTGCATAGTTAAGACCTGCCTTGATATGTCCGGTACCGTGCGGTGCTGCACGATCAAAGTCACTTACCTTAATGGTGATGGGCTTTGCACCGCCCTTGAAGTAAGGTCCTACCGGGGTGGTAAAGATTCTGAACTGATACTCATCAGCAGGCTTTACACCGATAACCGGGTTAGAACCAAACATATAAGGTCTGATATATAAGGTTGCGCCGCTGCCGTAAGGCGGAACGTACGCTTCATTTGCCTTTACAGTCTCAACAACCGCTTCTACGAAACGATCCTCCGGGAAAACAGGCATCTCCAGTCTTCTTGCGGAATCTGCCAGTCTGGAAGCGTTTAAGTCGGGACGGAAGGTAACGATCCTGCCATCCTCTGTGGTATAAGCCTTCAGACCTTCAAAGATCGTCTGCGCATACTGCAGAACACCCGCACACTCACTGATCACGACCTTGTCATCCTCTATCAGAGCACCTGCATCCCAGGCACCATCCTTAAAATTGGAAACAAATCTCTTGTCCGTTTTCACATAACCGAAACCGATACTGCCCCAATCAATGTTTTTCTTTTCCATAATGCATCATCCTTTCTATGATCAGTTTTCGTCGAGCGGGAAAGTCTCTCTCTCAACTCTACTAGTTTACCACCGCCAAAAATAGACTGTCAAGAATAGTCTCATGCAACTTGACAGAAAAAACCGGGGAAGGTAACATCTAAGTGGAGAATCAACCCTGACACAGAAAAGGAGTGCTCTATGAAATGTATCTTATCTGCAGATAATAACTGGGCCATCGGCCTGAAAAACAGCCTTTTGATCCGTATTCCCAGTGATATGAAAAACTTCCGGCAGACCACCACAGGTCAGACCATCATCATGGGCCGAAAGACTTTGGAAAGCTTCCCTCAGGGACAGCCCCTTGCCAACCGCACAAACATCGTTCTGACCTCCAATCCGGACTATAAGGTTACGGGAGCCGTCATCGCCACTTCTGTGGAGGATGCCCTGCAGAAAGCAAAAGAGACCGGAACCGAGATCTATGTCATCGGCGGCGAAACGGTCTATCGTCAGTTTTTACCCTATTGTGAAGAAGCTCTTGTGACGAGGATCCGTCACAGCTACGAGGCAGACGCTCACTTCCCGAATCTGGATGAAGATCCCGACTGGGAGCTTGTGGAAGAAGGGGAAGAACAGACCTGCTTTGATATCGAATTCTTCTTCACCCGTTATGTCAGAAAAAAAGCGCCCCTGTCCTTCTAAGGGGCGCATTCCTTATTCTATTTCCTGTTCTTTAATCCGTACTTACGATCCGGTTTCTTCCTCCGGTCTTTCCTCTGTACAAACGCTCATCCGCTTTGGTGATCACCGCATCGATGGAATCGGCCATGGCGTAGTCCTCGATACCGCCTGTAATGGTAAGATGCAGCTTTACATCCTTAAATGCAAATTCCTCCTGGGCGATGCGCTCTCTTAGCTGATCGATCATATCCACCGCTGCGTCATACCGCATTCCCTCAAAGGTCAGCAGGAATTCCTCACCCCCCCATCTGGCAACGCTTCCCTTGCCATCCATGGTCTCCTTCAAAATTGCCGCCAGGGATTTCAGTACATAATCTCCCATGCCATGTCCGTGGGTATCATTTACCTTTTTGAAGAAATCAATATCCATAATGGCAACTGCAAAATTCTTCTGGTGCTTCCTAAAGCCGTTTTCCAAAAGTGACAGATGCTCGTTCATGGCACGGCGGTTCCAAAGGGTTGTCAGTGCATCCGTGGAAACCATATCCTCCAGCTTCTTGTTGTAGTGGATGATCTTTTCCTCATTCCTGGTATATTTCAGGGAATAGGAATAGGCTTCCAGACTGGCGCTTACCACCTGCCCGCAAAGGTTGATGATGATGATGCCAATGGATGCCCTCGGTCCGATGGCCGTATCCAGGGGCAGCATGTATTCCGCGATCAGAAGTCCAATCAGAAAGATGATCTCCCCCACGGAGTAATACACCTTTGTCTTCATACTGACTCTGGCGTTAAAGAAAAACAGCATGATACAGACAATGATGGTGGGCGTAAAATACAATCGCCACTCCGTTTCCACACAGGCTACAGCCACCAGTATATGGTTGATGACGATGTACACATACATTCCCGCTGCAGTCTTATCTTCGAAGGTCAGCATCAAAACCGCCGCCATCACACCTACCGTAAACACGCAGCAGAGGCATAAAAAGCTGGTATTCAGGTACGCAAACAGTACCGCCAGAAACAGCAGACAAAGTATCTCCACCAGCGCCAGTTCACGCAACAGCACGGAAAGATCGTTTGATTCCGATTCCCTGCTCACATCCTTGTAGATCAGTTCTTTCAGTTTGCCCCAGATCTTCTCCATCTTAAAAAGGCTCCTTAGATCGCTACCGGAATATCTTTGATCTGCTCTCCGGTCACGTAGTTTTCGAGACTCACATCATTTCTCGTGAATTGATAAAAATCCTTAATATCAGGATTCAAGGTAAACTTCGGTGCGGGGAAGGGTTCTCTTTTGATAAGCTCCTCCACCAGGGGTACATGCCGATCATAAATATGGGCATCGGCGATGACGTGCACCAGCTCTCCCACCTGCATATCACAAACCTGCGCCAGCATATGTACCAGCACGGCATACTGCACCACATTCCAGTTATTGGCTGCCAGCACATCCTGAGACCGCTGGTTTAAGATGGCATTCAGGGTCAGCTTCTCTTCTCCCTTTTTCTGAGTCACGTTAAAGGTCATACTATAGGCACAGGGATACAGGTTCATCTCCGACAGATCCTGATGGACATAGATATTGGTCAGGATCCTGCGGCTGAAGGGATTGTGCTTCAGATCGTAGATCACCCGATCCACCTGATCCATCATCCCCTCCTTGTAGGCGTGCTTCACGGACATCTGATAGCCGTAGGCCTTTCCGATGGAACCATCCTCATCCGCCCATTCATCCCAGATATGACTGTGAAGATCATTGATATTATTGGATTTTTGCTGCCAGATCCAGAGCATCTCATCTGTTGCACTCTTGAGAGCAGTCCTTCGAAGCGTCATAATGGGAAACTCTTTGGACAGATCATAGCGATTCACAACGCCGAATTTTTTAATGGTATAAGCCGTCTCTCCGTCCGGCCAATGGGGTCTTACCTTCTCTCCCTTCGTATCGGTGCCGTTATCCAGGATATCCCGGCACATATTGATAAAGACAGTATCTGCATAGCTCATGATTGTTTGTTCCTTCGTTTCTGTATTTTTTATCGATCCCACTTGTCTGCCAGAGCATTGATCTGATCCGCAAACTTGGCAAGATCCTTGTTGGTACCGCCCTCGTTTTTCTGAATGACCGCCATCAGGCGGGCACCCGCTGCCAGCAGGCGATTGAAGATATCGGATACCACACGTCTCTTCTTAACAGGTACGGGTTCGGGATCGTAGGTGATCTCTCCTGTGAGAAGATCAAACTCCGCACCGCTGTAGGGTGCATAGGAATCAAATCCGTATTCATGACGCAGGCAACCTGCAAAGGCCGTTGTCACCGAATCCTCCCCGTGTACCACAAAGACCTTTTCGGGCTTTTTCTCAAAGCCGCAGATCCATTCCAGAAGGCCGTTTTTATCCGCATGTCCGGACAGTCCCACCAGCTGCGCGATCTTTGCCCGTACCTCAATGGGCTCTCCGAAGAGCTTGACTTCCTTTTTGCCCTCGATGATGGCGCGTCCCAGGGTACCGATGGCCTGGTATCCTACAAAGAGGATGGTACATTCCGGCCGCCATAGGTTGTGCTTTAAATGATGACGGATACGTCCTGCCTCGCACATACCGGAGGCGGAAAGGATTACCTTGGGGGTATCGTCAAAGTTGATATCCTTGGATTCCTCGGAGGTGATGGACAGGCGAAGCCCCGGAAAGCTGATGGGATTGATCCCCTGTCTGACCAGCTCCATGGCCTCATCGTCAAAGCAGTTATAGATGTTCTTCTGAAAGATTCCCGTT
>JAEEKV010000343.1 GCA_016282595.1 Lachnospiraceae bacterium | reverse complement strand
TGATAATGATCCGCTTGCACAGGGCATCCACATCACCCATATCGTGGGTGGTCAGAATGACGGTGGTTTGCTTTACCTCATTCAGGCCCTTGATAAGCTCCCGGATCTTGGCCTTCATGGACACATCCAAACCGATGGTGGGCTCATCTAAAAAGACGATGCCGGGATTGTGTAAAAAGGCTGCCAGGATATCACTGAGGGTCCTCTGGCCCAAAGACATCTGCCTTACAGGCTTGTGCAGGATGGGCTCGATATCCACCAGAGAGCGGTAGAGGGAGAGCATGTCCTGATAATCCTTTTCAGGGACCAGGTAGATATCCCGCAGCAGGTTAAAGGATTCAATGAGGGGCAGGTTCCACCACAGCTGGCTCCGCTGTCCGAAAACAACGCCGATATGCTCCGAGTTGGCACTGCGGTCCTTATAGGGCACCCGGCCATCTACAAGAATCTCTCCGCTGCTGGGTTCCAGCACGCCGGTCATCATCTTGATGGTGGTGGATTTTCCCGCACCGTTAGGGCCCAGATAGCCGATGATCTCGCCCTTTTCCACAGTCAGGGATACATCACTTACGGCCTTTACGATCTTGTAATCTCTGGAAAACAGATCCTGAATGCTGCCCTTGAGACCCTCGTGGCGGTTCAGTACCTTGAACTCCTTGCTGACGTTTTTCATGATTACTGCTTCATTTGCCATAATACTCACTCCTCTTTGGTTTGAAAAAACACTTGCTAAGTTCTGTGATTATCAGTATATTATCGGTATAGGGAGAATTCTATGGTATTAATCGTATAAAACCATAACAATTTTACACTTGATTGTAAGATTGTTATAAAATCGGATGCATGAGGAAAGATTGTTATGAAAAAAGAAGTGATGGGACTCATTGTCAAAAGGGAAGATGGTTCGGAAGAGGTGAATTATGACAATCCCAACTTTCCTTCCTATGTTTATGAGGGTTGGATCAAGCCCAATGTAACCTGGGAAAAGGTGCCCCATTTTCACGAAGACCTTGAGATCGTCGCTGTAAAAACCGGGAAGATGGCTTATGTTGTCAACGGAAAGACCATTCCCTTAAGTGCAGGAGATACCATTGTAGTCAATTCCAACCAGATCCACTACAGCACATCCGTGGAAAACACCACTGCCACCTATGTGATCTTTGTAGTGCATCCGGGGATCCTGAAGTCTTCGGTGGTGGTGGAGATGGAGGCCATCCTTCCGGTCATCAACAATCCCAACCTGCCCTATCTTCGGTTTCGTCATATCAATGAAAATACCAGTGAAATGTATCAGCTCGTTACCTCCCTTCCGGATCTTCGGCGGGATGCCTTTCAGATCACCAAGAAGTTTTTCGAGATCTGGGAGATCATTCTGAACCAGAGCAAGACCTACGGAATGATCGATGAGGAGAGCCAGACGGATTTGCACACCAAAGCCTTTAAGGCCATGATGTACTATATCCAGCAGCAGTTTCAGAATCCCATTACCCTGGATGATATCAGTCAAAGCGGCAACGTGAGCAAATCCCTTTGCAATAAGATCTTTCACAAGTATGTGGGAGACAGTCCCGTTAATTACCTGGTGGATCTCAGACTTCGAAAGGTGGCGGAGTATCTTCGCACCACATCCCTTCCCTTATCGGAGATCGCTGCCATGACGGGCTTTAACGGCACCAGCTATATGTCGGAGATGTTTAAGAAGAGCTTTGGAATATCCCCCAGAACCTACCGGAAATCGCCGCTACAGGATGCGGCTTTGGAGAACTGATATGAAGGATCGATCCGAGAATTCAACTGCAAAACTGCTTCCCAAAGGGTTTCTGCCTTCCTATACCCTGGTCTTTTTGGTGGCATCAGTTTCCATGCTGGTGTATTTTGTGGCAGCAAAGAAAACCTTTATCAGAAGCGACGGGATTAACCAGCACTACAAAGTCCTGGTCTATTGGGGACGGTATCTTCGGTGTCTGGTAAAGGAGCTGGTGCTTCACGGTAGGGTTTTACTGTTTCACGATTATTCCTTTAACATCGGAATGGGAGCGGACCTTACCACATACCTGAGCTTTTATGGGGCAGGAGAGCCTTTGAATCTGCTGGCTGCCCTGGTGCCGGAACATTATATTTGGATCCTGTATGAAGCACTGGTCTTTGTAAGGCTCTATCTGGCAGGCCTGAGTTTTTCCGCTTATGCCCACCATATGACCAAGGCGGGAACCAACAGCCTTTTGGCGGGGAGCATGATCTATCTGTTTTGTTCCTGGACCATGAACGGCGGAACCAAGCATCCTATGTTTCTCATTCCCATGATCTTTCTTCCTTTGCTGCTACTTGGCATGGAATATCTGATGGAGGGGCGAAGCGGCCTTTTGTTTACTCTGTCCGTTTGCTTTTCCGTCATCAGTAATTTTTATTTTTTCTATATGCAGGTTTTACTCTGTGTATTTTACATGGCACTTGTGATCATCCGGATGCTGGTTCGAAAAACCGGGCTGGCCGAGGTCTTTCGTCATCTGCTTCGGATCTTTTGTTATGCCTTATCCGGAAGTCTTATAAGCGGCGTCATTCTGCTGCCGGTGCTTTTACTTTTTGCAGATTCTGCCAGAAGCGGATCGGGAGCAGTGCTGGATCTTTCCACGGACTGGTATCATACCCTGCTTTTATTCCCCTCTTATTTTTCCGCAGTGGGATGCGTAGAGTGGGGGCCACTGAACTATGCAGCGCCCTTTGTGCTTTTGTTGCTGGGTCTTTTGCTGAAAAAAGGACACCCTTATCTGAAGGGGGCAGTGTTACTCCTTTCCGCCCTTTTGACAGTGCCTTTATTTCACAGCATCATGAACGGCTTTACCTATCCTGCAGCCCGCTGGATCTGGGGATATAATTTCGCCATGGCTTATGCAGTGGTGGTAAGCTGGAAGGAGGTCTTTTCCCAAAGGTGGAGCCTTACCCTGACAGCCATGATCCTTTCGGCTTTGATGCTGGCAGTGAGCATCTGGCTTCTTCCACACCGCATGGGAACCTATCTTGGCGCCGGAGTTTTGATCCTGCTGGCAGGAGTCTGTCTTATGGTTTCTGCCAAGGCCGGGCGGGGGAGACAGATTTGGGAAGGAATCCTGCTGTTTTTGATGCTGGTATCTGTTTGTATCAACGCCTATCTGGTGTATCACGATCCCGTGGAGGATGCCGTGGCCACCAGCGTTTCCATTGCGGACCTTGACAAGGAAGCAAGATCCCTGACGGAGGAAGCGGTGCTTACCCTGGGAGACGAGGAGGACTTTTACAGAGTGTCCGAATCGGAGTGGGTACCCAATTCCGCCCTTATGACCGGAGTGGCGGGAGTGGATAGTTATCTGAGTCTGTCGGAGAGAAACAAGCATGAGTTTTCCAAATTTGTGGGACAGAGCATTTCAGGAACCCATATGTATCGGGATTTCGATAATAAGACCATACTGGACAACCTGTGCGGCGTCCGGTATTACGGCACCGGAAAGAACAGAGGAAAATCCTATCTCACCGGATACGGCTATGAAAGCAGGAAAGAAAACCTGGCAGCAAAGTATCGAAAGAACCTGACGGTCTATGAAAATCCCAACGCCCTGCCCTTCGGATATAGCTATGATACGGTGATCAAAAAGAGCGCGCTGGAGCAGGAAGATCCTGCCGTCAGAGTCAATACCATGCTAAGCTCCGCCATCTGTGATGAGGCTGTAGGAGCGCTTCCGGAAGGGAGTGTGGAAAGGGAGCAGGTGCAGACCTTTTCCTGCAGGATCCTGTCCATGTCGGAAGGGGTTAGCCGGACGGAAGAGGGAATTGTATGCAGCGGACCCAAGGGTGAGATCGTTCTTGCCCCCATCTGAGAGCAGCCTTTGGAGGGCGTGGAGACAGGCCTCTATGTAAAGGGCTTTTCCTTTGAAGAAGGAACAAAGGGAACGGAGATTTCCATTCCCTACAGGGCAGAGTATGAAGACG
>JAEEKV010000342.1 GCA_016282595.1 Lachnospiraceae bacterium | reverse complement strand
GTGCTTGCACTGGTACTGGCAGTTTACTCCTTTGCCAACCTTGCAAAGCAGTCCAAGGAAAAAGCAGCTTAATCAAACTACCCAAAGACCGGGACGCCTTTTGACGCCCCGGTCTTTTCATTTCCACTATGATCACGGAGAAATTTGTTATGGATAAAACAGGCAAGGAAAATCTTACCTTCAGCTCTTCCTCTTCTATATCCGTTACGGATGCTGCCAATACGCCGGAGATCTTTCCACCTCACTGGCATAATGCGGCTGAATTTACAGTGGCGTTAAAGGATGGCTGTGTTTATCGTGTCAGCGACACCCCCTATACTCTAAACACAGGGGACCTGCTTCTGGTGTGGCCCGGTCAGATTCATGAATCTGTCTTAGTCCCATCGGAAAGTGCGTTTTTTATTCAATTCCCTTCCGTGATCCTGGAAAACAACCTGGATCTGGTTTCCGTTTCCGGCCTTCTGTATGACAGGCATCTGATCCGGGCGAAGGATAACCCGCAGCTTGCCTCCTATCTGGCCGATCGGATCTTTTCCATACAAAAAATACACAACTCCCAGGATCCCCTGGCGGAAACCCGTTGCAAGCTGTGTATTTATGAAATCCTGTTAAAATTGGGAGAGGAAGCCCTTGCTGAAAACAGGGAGGACCCTGCCTTCCAGAAAACCGCCGGCTCCGGCTGGCGCTACATCCGTTCTGCCTGCAACTACATCCGTGCAAATGCCGGGGATGATATCACCCAGGCCGATGTGGCAAAACAGGTGGGGCTCAGTTCTTTTTACTTTTCAAAGCTCTTTAAGCAGTATATGCACCAGTCATTTCCTGCTTATCTTGCGGGGATCAGAGTGAAGGCCGCTGCCGGACTTTTGCTGGATAACAGCCTTTCCATTACGGAATGTGCCTTTTTATCCGGTTTCCAATCTACGACTGCCTTTAACAAAGCCTTTCACGAGATCACCGGCTATGCGCCTAGGGATTACCGGAAGCTTTACCGATAACCTCCCCTTTGGCTTTTTCAACGGATTCGATAACCCTGTCACAAAAGGCATCAAATTCCGGATCTTCTTCATAGGCATCCGGGTGAGAAAGGACATAATCAAGAGCCATCCGGACGCCTGTATGGAATGGAATGGTGGTAGTCATCTGCGGTGCCAGGCGTTTCAGTTTTTTATTGTCAAAGACAACGGAAACCGATTTATCCCCTACAAGGCTTCCTCTGAAATCAAAGCCGTAGGCTTCTCCCACATCACTTAAAAAGTCAGATGCCACATGATATGCATGGAGTTTTACACCCAGCGCATCTGCAATGGTCTGATAGATCTGATCCCATGTCAGGATCTCATCCCCTGTAATCTGGAATGCTTCGCCAATGGCATGGCGATTGCCCATAAGGGCTGTAAATCCCACTGCAAAATCTTTATTAAAGGTAAGGGCCCACAGGGAAGAGCCGTCTCCCTGGATGAGGACGGGTTTTTCCTGCTGCATCCGTTTGATCACCTGATAAAAGCCCTTATTGCCGTGTACCCCAAGGGGAATGTTCCTCTCGTCATAGGTATGACTGGGCCTTACAATGGTAACCGGGAAGCCTTCCTGTCTGTACTGCTTCATCAGGTATTCCTCGCAGGCAATCTTATTGCGGGAGTACTCCCAATAAGGATTCGCAAGCGCTGTCCCCTCTGTAATGACATAGTCGGCTGCGGGCTTGTGATAAGCGGATGCGGAACTGATAAAGATATACTGGTTTGTCCGACCACTGAACAACCGCACGTCGCGCTCTACCGCCTCCACCTCAAAAGCGATAAATTCGCAGACTACGTCAAAAAACATGCCATCCAGCTTCCCGGCCACATCTGCTTCATTGTTGATATCCGCCACAATCTGTTTTACATTTGCGGGAACCTCACTGCTGCGGTTTCCCCTGTTCAGCAGATATACCTCCCATAACGGATCCTCCGAAAGACGTTTTACGATTGCCATGCTGATGGTGCCTGTACCGCCGATAAACAATGCTTTCATAGCGCTGCCCTCCTTTTATATGGGTATTCTATCGAATCTTTTGGCAAAAAAACAGTTACTATTTACCTTGTTTTGCCCGATTTTTGTGATAAAAAAAGCCGAAGGATGATCCTTCGGCATTTTGTCATGTCTCCTGATATTTCGGCCTTTATTTGCGCTTTCCGAACAGACGCAGCAGCTTCAAGAACAGATTGATGAAATCCAGATACAGCTCAAATGCCCCTGCCATTGCGATGGCCGTTGCACTGGCGGATCCCGCAAAGGTGACTCTGTTTTTCAGCTTCTGTACATCATAAGCCGTAAGGCCTACAAAGATCAGAACGCCTACGATGCTGATGCCAAACTCTACTGCGCTGCTGTGCAGAAGGAATACGTTCACAAGACCTGCAATGATAATTCCCACAAGGCCCATCATAAACAACGAACCAAGAGAGGACAGATCTCTTTTGGTAATCAGTCCGTAGATGGCCATGACGCCGAACATTCCGGCAGTCATCAAAAAGACGGAGGCTACGGATGCGCCTGTATAAGCCAGGCAGATGATACCGATGGTAGCTCCGGTCAGATAGGAATAAATGGTATAAAGCACTGCTGCCAGCACCACATTATTCTTTTTCAGCACCGAATTGGATACCAGTACAATGGCGATCTCCGCCCCAAAAAGGATGTAGAGACTGAAGGGGTTCTTAATCAGCCAGTTCAGCATGAAATAGGGAGCCGTATAGGCTGCAAAAGCAGTGATACCAAGTGCTGCCACCATAAAGAGAAAGGCCTTGGCAATGACTTCCTCAAACATCAGGCTCTTTAACTGCTGAATGCTGGCCGCCACCGGATTGCCTGCTTCAAAACCGCCGCTCAGGTCCTCATAGCTCTGAAATCCCTGAGCCTCGCCATACTCCTCATAACGAGGGGGTGTAAATTGTCCGTTGTTATAGCTTTCATACGATTCCATAATGTCTCCTCCTGTTCTTCCTACAAATCAAAGGGTTTGCTTCGAACTTCACCTACAGTTTACCATCCCTGTCAAGGGAAGGCAATGTAAAACTCTCCGGGATCCGGATCACAAAGGCTTTCTCATAGGAAGCGATCTGCGGCATCCTGGAAAGCTTTTGCTTTTCCCAAAGAGCGATGTCAAAGCCGTGCAGCTCCACGATCTTTTTCACAATGGAAAGGCCCAGGCCGCTTCCGCCGCGGCTGCTTCTGGACTGATCCCCCATAACGAAGGGCTCAAAGAGATGCTTTGCCATCTCCTCTTCAATGGGTTCCCCGTTATCCGCCACAAAGATCCGAAGATCGTCCTCCTCTTTTTGCACAAAGATCCCCACCGTGCAGCCTTCCTTGTTGTGCCGGATGGCGTTGGTCAGAAGGTTTGTGATGCTGCGGGATAGTTGCAGCTTATTTGCTTTAATGAAAATGGCTTCCTCCGGGATCTCCACATCCGGTTCCATGCCTGCATCCTCAAAGTCCTGATACTGCATAGCCACGCATTCTCTGACAAGTTCGCAAAGATCCGTCTTTTCCGTTTGCAGGGAAAAGCCCTCACTATCGGTTTTCACATAATCAAAAAGATAGGTGATGAGTTCGTTCATTCTTCTGGATTTTGCCATAATGGCGTCCAGATACTCCTGTTTTTTTTCTTCCTTTACCAGGCCGTCGGAAAGGGCCTTGGCGTAGCCGTTTACAGTGGTAATGGGAGTCCGCAGGTCGTGAGCGATATCCGAAAGCATGAGATTTCGCTTTCTTTCGTACTCCCTCTGCTTTTCCACCCGTCTGTTCTCGATCTTCTTAAATTCCCGGATCACCACTCCCACATAGTAGGCCGCTCCCACCAGAATGGGCAACAGCAGCAGGATCAAAAGGGCCAGGAGGCTGACAAGAAGCATCGCTTCCCGGGCCATGGACATTTCCACCGTCACATTTCCGGTTCCCATGCGCTGATTGGTTCCCAGCCTTTCTCCCAGCTCTGAAAAGCCCTGGGCCACATAGGTCTGAAAACGTCCCGGCATCAGGGTCTGCAGAAAATCCAAAAGCAAAAGCCCCAGAACCATCAATACTGCACTGGCGATACCCCAGAGCCCAACGGTTTTCGGATCCCGGCCTTCAAAGAAAAAATTCATAAGGACGGGAAGCACAAAACGGTTCAGCAAAGAGCTGATACCGTACTCCGCCAGGGCTACAAGGACCAGGGTTGCCACGAAGTTTTTGATCAGAAAGAGCTGGAGGTCCTTCAGTTGTTGTTTTTCGTCCATATCTGTCACCTAAATCAGGTTGCTCCCGGCTTCGCCTCTTGCTGCCGGCTCAGTTTATACCAAACGATATCCCAACCCTCTCATGGTCTTTATATACTCCGACGGATCCTCGGAGAGTTTGGAACGAAGCTTGGAAATGCACACCATGATATTGTTATCTGCCACGATATACTCCTCACCCCAGCCGCATTCGTAAAGCTGCTGCTTGGTAAAGACCTTTCCGGGATGGCTCATGAACAGCTCCATGAGCTTATATTCCACAGAAGTCAGCTCGATGGGCTCCCCGTCCTTTTCCAGCAGGCAGGATTCGGGATCCAAGGTCAGATTCCGCACCTTGATAAGCTGCTTAGTCCCCTGGTTGGCACCAAGGGAATAAAAGCGTCTGAGATTGGAATTGACTCTTGCTACGGCCTCTAAAGGATTAAAGGGTTTTGCCACATAATCGTCGGCTCCCAGGTTCAGTCCCAGGATCTTTTCCGAATCCGCATCCTTGGCGGATAAAATGATGACAGGAATATTGCTCTCCTGCCGCAGCTGGCGAAGTACCTGGTAGCCGTCCATTCCGGGCATCATGATATCCAGCACGCAAAGGTCCGGCTTCCATACGCGAAGCAGACGGAGCGCTCCCGCTCCGTCCTGTGCTTCGGATACTTCATATCCTTCGTTTTCCAGATAGAGCTTTAACAGGTCTCTGATCTGGGGTTCATCATCTGCTATGAGTATCTTATAACTCATTGACTGCCTCCGTTTCGATTGCTACATACTCATCTTTATCTTTCAGTGCGTCATAAAGTGCTGCGCCTGTTGCATGCTCGTAAGGTGTTACGTAGAAGATGGAAAGGATTCCGCAGGTCAGAAGGGATAACAGCTCCCAACCAAGGAAGGAAAGATCCAGTACGAATGCTTTCCACTTATTTCCGCTCATCATCTCTTTGCTCTTTGCAAAGGCTGCCTTGGAATCCATCTCAGGATGCTCAGCTAACAGGTAAGGGATCATACGATACTCGTAAGCCTTTACAATACCGGGGATGATGAAGAGCATGGTCCAGAAGAACAGGTACAGGTCTCTGAAAAACAGGGTCTTTACAACATTCAGGTAGTTGTGATCGAATACGAACAGTACGTTCTTTGCAATCTCTGCAGGCTCATCCAGGTTCTTTACAAAGAATCTGTGGCAGCCTGTGTCGATGGGGTTCAAAAGGAAAGCCGAAAGTGCCATTGCAATGGCCATCACGATAACGAATACGATGATTCCGATGAGCACTGCTACTACGATGACTCCTGCGGGGATCTCATTCTTAACGGCCTCACCCAGCTTTTCGATATCCTCCGGAGACTCCACATTGACGATGACGCCTTCGCCGTCCTCAGCCGCTTCCTCGGCCTCTTCAACCGCCTCATCAATATCTTCCCGGGCATCCTCCATATCTTCCGAAAGCTCCTTCTTGGTCTCTTCGATCTCACCGATGAGTCCGGAGCCCTTTTTGTTGTCCTCTTCTATCTTATGATCGGAAAACAGGTTGGAGTAATTTCCGGTGTAAGCACCGCCTCCTGAAAAGCCCCCTGCGATGACGCTGCAGATCAGCGCTACCAGAACTGCCTTCCAGTAATTTCTCTTAAAACTTGCTTTGCCTTTTTCCTTAAGCTCTTTTCTTGTCCACATAATAGTTCCTCCTCTTTATGTTGTTTGGCATCCGGTGTGTTTTGTCCGGTGCCCGTGGCCTCATGTATCTTATGGGTCCATCATAAAGGAGGAATCTTTCGGGAAAAATCGTTTAACCTTAACGTTATCTTAACGATTGATACATGATTTCTGATTGGTCTTATCTGCCGATATCCACTACTACTGCCGGGGATTTCTTCCCCTGAGAGGTGATCCCATGGACCACTCGGCAGGGTACGATATAGATCTTATAGTTGTATCCAAGGGCCGCATACAGGGCTGCCTTGGGCTTTTTTACCGTATCAACGAGCTGGGGCTTATTTTTACCGTTGGTGCAATAGACCTGATAGGCATTTGCTCCCTTTACCTTCTTCCATTCCACATTGAAAAAGCGGATCTTCTGTCCTCTGTAAAAGGAAAACTTTCCCTTCGTTACTTTGGTAATCTTAGTAGATCTCGGCGCATTCGGTGCAGTAAACATCCGAACCCGCAGAGAATCTGCTCCATCCACCTTGCCCAAGGGGGTGTTTACAAAGGCTGCGATGCGCACATCATATCCCGTCTCCGGAGAAAGGCCCTTAATGGCGGCCTTGGTTTTTTTGGTTTCTTTGGCAAGAATATAGGTGCCGGTTCCCTTTTCCTTATAGTAAACGCGGTATCCGTCGCAGTTTTTCGCTTCCTTCCAGCTGACTGCGATTCGATCCTTTTTGGTTTTCCCCTGGGTCAGGCCTGTGATCTGTTTGGGTCTTACCACCACCTGACAGGTGGCTTTTTTCGCAGGATTTGCAGCATCGCTTACAGTGATCTCTGCATAGCCCGGCTTTTTGGTTTTTACCACGCCTTCCGTCACCACTGCTACTTCGACGTTGGAGCTGCTCCAGGTAAGGCCCGTGGCAGGAACCCCGTCGGGCTGCAGGTTATATTGCTTGCCCTGCTCTCCATAAAGAATGGTCTGGACCAGCTTCAGGGAAAGATCCTCCGCCTTCACCGGGCGGGCAATCCCTGTCAGGACCAGACATACCAGAATCATTAATATAGTATAGTAGGAACGCTTCTTCATACTTCTTTCCTTCCGTTATCTCTCACTCAGTATCTTCGGCGGGTGTAGTCTCTTCCCCGGCGTTCTGTGCGGATCCCTCCGGATCATACAGTGCATCTTCTGCTGCTGTGCCACTTCCCACCTCGGCAGTTATATCCGTTATGGACGGATCTTCTATATCAGCAGCATCCGTCACATCATCCGTCACAGCCGATTCATCTGCCGGATCCGCCATCTCTTCTGTCTCATCCTTCCGGTTGGGGTTGGAGATGATGATCTTGCCGTCAACCACATCGATCTTCACATGGTTGGAGTCGATGCCTGCCGCCTCCCGGATCTCCTTGGACAGACGCACACGTCCCGCCTTATCCAATACGGAAAATTCTTCGTGCAGATCTTCTGCCAGCATGGGCTGGGGCGCCTTGGGATCTGCCATAATGGCTCCTGTATCCTCCACCAGATCCTTATCCTTCAGAATACGCTCGGAGGAGATCTTTCCGTCGGAGATCATAACCACGCGATCCACCCGGTCTGCCAGAGACAGATCGTGGGTTACGATCACAATGGTGATCCCCAGCTCTCTGTTCAGCTTTCGAAAGAGCATCTGAAGGTTTACTACATTATTCTTATCTACCGCTGCCGTGGGCTCATCCATCAAAAGCATTTCCGGCTGATTGGCCAGAGCCGTAGCAATGGCAACTCTTTGCTGCTCACCACCGGAAAGCTGTTCGGGATAGGCGTTGATCTTGTGTCCCAGTCCCACCTGCTCCAGCAGAGAGATGGCACGCTCCCTTTTTGCCTTGCGGCTCATTTTGGTAAACATCAAGGGCAGCTCCACGTTTTCCACAGCCGTCAGATAGAACAAGAGGTTATCGGTGATCTTCTGCCAAACAAAGCCGATGTGTTCGTTACGATACTTTGCCAGCTTTCTTTCATTCATATCCGCCAGATTCTCTCCGTTAAAAAGAGCCACTCCGGCGCTGGGCTTATCCAGTCCGCCCAAAATGGACAACAGAGTAGATTTTCCGCTGCCGGATTTTCCGATGATGGCCATAAGCTCACCCTTCTGGATCTCCAGCTCAAGGCCCTGCAAAGCCATAACCTCGACCCCGTCGGATTTATAGATCCTCACCAGACCGTCGCAGGAAATATATGCACTTTTCTCTTCTGCTGTTCCTTCTTTCATAGGGATTTTCCTTTATTGTTAAATCTCGATATAATTATTTGTTCCTAATTCAGAACGGCTGTTATTCTTCTGCACTGCTTCTTAAATCGCCGTTCTTGCTT